>JADZAO010000054.1 GCA_020852535.1 Paracoccaceae bacterium
AGGGCCGTGCAGCGGGCGCTTAGTGACATTAATACCCGTGTTCACGCGCTAGTGCTTGATATCGGCTAATCGGCGACTGACGTGTTAGGGGTGAAGCTCTCAGGCCAAATGCAGACCGTCCTTCGTCCCGCGGTCAAGACGCACCTTCACTCATTTTTTATAAAAAATGAAATAAAATAGAAAAGTTGATACGGTTACGTGTCGTATGTACGATGCATCTGAACATCTTACGTGCCTAATCATCGTCACCGATAGTGATGAGTGTATCGCTCCCAAACTGCACACTTAGGTTTTAGTCCATTTGATATTCTTGGCCACGAAAACAGTATAATCAGTGGCATCGGCCTTATTATCTGCAAAAGTTTGGCAGAACTCACAGGCTGCACCGGCCAAGTTTGTAAGGAATATGTCGTCAGACTCTGCATTCCTTGCGCTTGTGGGTCAGGAAAATCATAAGTCTGTTTGTTTTCCCTTGTTGAGAATATCCTCGGGCGAGATAGTGGCAAAACGCGATGGGCAGCATAGTATTTCCATACAGCTTTTGCCATGGTTTTATCCTTAAGACTAATCTCTCCGGGAAGGGGGAAAGTATACGCCACGCATTGCTTGCATCCCCGCCAACACCTCTTCCTAGCTTTACTTCACTAAAGAGAAGTCCAGAATGATCGACCAGTCGCGTATAATCTATCTGTCCGATTACCAGCCTTTTTCTCATCTAGTTGAAAGGGTTTTCTTGACCTTCCGTCTCGACCCGCGTGCAACTGAGGTTGCGGCTTCTTTGTTTTTTTTACCCAATCCCGCTTGTCCGGGACGCCACGACTTACGCCTTGATGGCGAGGGGCTTGCATTAAAAAGCTTGAAGCTTAACGACCACCCACTCGACATTGCGCCAGATTCTACGGGTCTGACCATTCCCGCCACTCTGCTGCCAGACGCACCCTTTACGTTGGAAACCGTGGTTACAATTAGTCCCGAGACCAATACTGCGCTTGAAGGCCTCTATATGTCGCGCGGTATGTATTGCACCCAATGCGAGGCGGAAGGCTTTCGTAAGATAACTTTTTACCCAGATCGCCCTGATGTCATGGCCCGCTTTCGTGTCCGCATTGAAGCCGACCTTCCCGTGTTGCTCTCGAATGGAAATCCCATAGGGCATGGCACAGGCTGGGCTGAATGGGACGATCCTTGGCCCAAACCTGCCTATTTGTTTGCCCTTGTTGCGGGCGACCTTACTGCCTATTCCACCCCCTTTATCACAGCCAGTGGCTTGCCTGTTACGCTGAACATCTGGGTCAGACTAGGTGATGAAGATCGCTGTGCCTATGCGATAGATTGTCTGATCCGATCGATGCGTTGGGATGAACAGGTATACGGGCGCGAATACGATCTTTCGGTCTTCAATATCGTGGCGGTCGATGATTTCAACATGGGTGCGATGGAGAATAAGGGGCTGAACATCTTTAACTCCAAGTTTGTTCTCGCCAATCCCGAAACTGCGACAGACGACGACTTTGCTCGGATCGAGGCAATCATCGCGCATGAATATTTCCACAACTGGACAGGTAACCGCATCACTTGCCGTGATTGGTTCCAGCTTTGCTTAAAGGAGGGCCTCACTGTCTTCCGCGATCGGCAGTTTTCCGGAGATATGCGTTCTCATGCTGTCAAACGCATTGAAGACGTCCTTCTTCTTCGTGCCCGCCAGTTTCGTGAAGATGGAGGTCCGCTTGCTCATCCTGTCCGCCCAGACAACTTCGTCGAGATCAACAACTTTTACACCGCCACGGTTTACGAAAAGGGTGCCGAGTTGATTGGTATGCTTAAGAAGCTTGTCGGCGATGAAGCCTATACCGAAGCACTCGACCTCTATTTCACCCGTCACGACGGTGAGGCCGCCACTATTGAAGATTGGCTTAAAGTCTTTGCAGACGTCACGGGTCGTGATCTTACTCAGTTCAAACGCTGGTATACTGAAGCTGGAACTCCTCGTGTAATTGCGACTGAAAAATGGGATGGTGAGACTTATTCCCTGATCCTGCGACAGGAGAACCCGCCCACTCCTGGTCAGATCAACAAGGAGCCCAAGATTATTCCCGTTGCGCTCGGTTTACTGAATAAGAACGGTGACGAGATCCTTTCAACAACTATTCTGGAACTTACCAAACCAGAACAAACATTTACATTTCCCGTCGCGACCCGTCCCATAGCATCGCTTCTGCGTGGTTTTTCCGCCCCCGTGGTGCTGGAGCGTAGCGTGACGTCCGAAGAATGTGCGTTCTTACTGGTGCATGATACCGATCCTTTTAACAAATGGGAGGCAGGCTGGACCTTGGCCAATGATCTGCTGGCACGCATGATAGTGGACGGGGTTTCGCCAAGTGCTGATTGGCTCAATGCGCTAGCTCGTGTGGTGCCGGACGAAACGCTTGAGCCTGCCTTTCGTGCGCTTGTGTTGCGGCTTCCTTCTGAGGATGACATGGCCGCCACCCTTTATGCTGCAGGAATTACACCCGATCCTGCCCGCATTTGGGTTGAACGCCGCCGCATGGCTGATGCGCTGGCAGTTCGTCTTGCTCCAGAGCTTTACACGCTGATCGATAACCTTTCGGAAGTCGGTCCATTCAACTCCGATGCTCGCGCTGTAGGGCGCCGCGCGTTGCGCTTTGCCGCATTATCCCTTCTGTCGCGTATCGATGGCGATAAAGCCGCCGCCATTTATGCTGGCGCTAACAATATGACTGAAGAGGTGGGAAGTTTGTCCTGTCTTCTAGACATCGGGCAGGGCGCGGACGAATTACAGCGTTTCGCTTCGCGTTGGAGCCATGATTCAAACATCATGGA
>JADZAO010000055.1 GCA_020852535.1 Paracoccaceae bacterium
GCCAGTCGAACGCTCGCAGACAGCCCACTGTTGTGCTATGATGTCCCGTGCCAAATGCAACAGTTGCCTCAATTTGTAAGGCAACCCGTCTTGCATCTTTTGGCACCCGGTCAGCATCATGGCTGCCGTAGAGGAAGAATCGCCCCGCCTCGACCGGTGACAATTCGCGCCGTACCTTAGCAATCCAGTCGATCTCGGGAATTTCGGAAACGGCAAATGGCTTGGCACAGAAAGCCATTGCCAGTACATCCAGAACTACCTCGTTGGGCTGTTCGATAAAATAGGCCCCCACCTCCCAAAGTCCTGAGTTATCCTCGATTTCGAAGACACCCACGCCGGTCGGTTCGGGGTTCATCCTTTCGACGGCCTCGGCCAAAGCTTTGGCAGCGTTTTCGCCCATCAGGGTAGTCAGGGCAGAATAGGTGGGCATAACTCGTCTCCGGTCAATGTCGGTCCAGCAGATTGCGTTCAGGTTATTTGCCTTAGCCGCATCAGAAGATATAAGTTGTTTGCACGGAACGCATCTGCCGTTCTTTCTTTGCCGCGTAGACGCTGCACTAGCTTATCGCGCCCACGCTTGCCCATCATTGCATTGATCGCGCCGACGAGTAGTTTACGTAAAATTGGCCTTTTTTGTGTTAATTCACGGTCTAACCCTGCCATACCTACGCCAATCACATTGAAAAAAGCTTGTTCTAGCTCGATTGAAGGCGCAACTGCATCGGTCACATTCTCTTCCGTTTCTATCCGCAAGCCTATCTTGGCTAGATAATTCCGGAATTCCGCTACCGGATGCCCGCCGCCAACTGGCCGCTCGCCAGCGCCTCGTATGAACCCCGCAGGCCGGAAGGTGTCGCCGATTACGATCACACCGTCTTTTGACAGTAATTTCTTGGCCTTGGGCAACGATACCTGAAAAGGCATATACTGGAAGCTTTCGGAAAATAGACATACATCGAAAGAGGAAGCCAGCTTGGCATCCTGAAATAGTGCTTCGTGCACAACCGCGCCCTTGGCATTTTCGCGGCAGCGTTCGGCTAGATAGGCCGAGGGTACTACGATTTCGACGCTATGGCCCATCTCGATTAGTCGCTTTGCCGTTTCGCCCGCCCCGCCGCCTATGTCGAGGATATGCAACCCCGCTCGTTGCGGCAGCATCGCTAATAGTTTCTGGCTATAGGCTTCCTGTGCTAGGCCAAGATTGGATGCTTGCACCTTGAGCCCTGTCCAAAGCCCATAATGCAGATGTTCCTTACCAGTTAGCCAAAGTGCGAGGGCGCCAGCCATCTCTAGTCCCGGTGTACGGGTGTCAATCTTCTTTCCGGTCATCACTACCCTCGAAGCAAACGACCGCATTTTAGGCGGACAGTCCGATGTGGCAGGTTACGCCGGTGCCGCCGATGCCGCAATATCCGTTCGGGTTTTTTGCCAGATACTGCTGGTGATAGGTTTCTGCAAAGTAAAAGGTTGGCGCTGGCAGAATTTCTGTGGTGATTGCTCCGTAACCAGCAGCTTTTAATCGTTCTTGGTAGATGGCTTTGCTTTTGCGTGCTGCTTTGGCTTGCGTCTTAGAATAGGTGTAAATGCCTGATCGGTAGGAGGTTCCCATGTCATTGCCTTGTCGCATGCCTTGGGTTGGATCGTGGTTTTCCCAAAACAGCTGCAATAACTGTTCGTAGTCGATCACGACGGGATTGTAGATTACTCGCACTACTTCGTTATGTCCTGTCGTTTGGGTGCATATTTCGGGATATGTCGGGTTTGGCGTATAACCTCCCGCATAGCCAACCATCGTTAGCCAGACGCCTGTTACCTGCCAGAACTTGCGCTCTACGCCCCAGAAGCAGCCCATGCCAAACATTGCTTCTTTCATGCCCACAGGTACTGGCGATTTTAGCGGCACTCCAGAAATGAAATGCATGAGCAGCTGTTCTGCATCTTTTGGGAGTGCACGATTAACGCCGACTATATCCATATATTGCGGTTGAATGGGAGTGTTGTGAACTTTATTTTTTCCATATAAATCATATTTATGCATATATTTTGTGCCGGTGTAATGGAATTTGACGCAAGTTTTGCTTCCTTTTAAAAAAAACTCTGTGGATCAATGTCGATTGTTAGCCGCAGACCGGCAGGAACCTTTAACTGTCCCAACCATTGCGTCAACGCCTCTTGCAAAGGCGATAGTTTCCCCGCTTTGATTAGCAGTCGTACTCGATGTCGTCCTCGTACCCGTGCGATGGGCGCCGGGGCAGGACCGAAGACACGCGCTCCTATTTGTTTAAGCGGTCCGTCCCGCCGTGCTAGTTCAGCTCCGAAATCGAAAACTTGCCGTAGATCAGTGCTGGACAAAATGATCCCCGCCATTCGCCCGTAAGGAGGCACCTCTGCTGTCTTGCGTTCTGTTGCTTCCGCTCGCCAGAATGCTTCTTCGTCGCCGCTTAGAATGGCTCGTATCACCGGATGTTCCGGCTGGTGCGTCTGTAACCATGCTGCTCCGTACTTTTCGGCCCGGCCCGCTCGCCCTGCCACCTGCCGCATTAACTGGAATGTCCTTTCTGCTGCTCGTAGGTCCGACCCTTGCAAGCCAAGATCTGCGTCGATCACGCCCACTAGCGTTAGCAAAGGAAAGTTATGCCCTTTGGCTACGATTTGTGTGCCGATGATGATATCTGCTCCGCCCGCTGCAATCATCTCGATTTGGGCTTTTAACTCGCGTGCAGATCCGAAAAGGTCCGAAGATAGTATTGCCACTCGTGCATCTGAAAACAGCGTTTGTACTTCCTCGGCCATTCGTTCGACGCCAGGACCGACAGCCGTCATTTTTCCTTCAACCTTGCAGCTAGGACAAGTCTGCGGGATCGGTTTCGTTGCGCCGCATTGATGGCAGACCAGTCGCGTGAGAAACCGGTGCTCTACCATCCGCGCATCGCAATGGTCGCAGCCTATTTGAGTACCACAGGCTCGACACAGTGTTACTGGAGCATAACCCCGCCGGTTCAGAAAAATCAGTGACTGTTCTGCCCGCCCGATCCGTGCCTGCACCTCTGCCGCCAGCTTGGCCGAAATCCAGCGGTTCGCAGGCAGGTTTGCCTCGCGCATGTCGATTACACCCATTTCAGGCATCTCGGCAACGCCATAACGTGTCGACAAATTAAGCCGCGCGTATTTTCCACTCTCGACATTGGCCCATGTCTCTAGCGAAGGTGTCGCACTTGCCAGCACAACAGGGCAGCCTACAATCGATGCCCGGAGAACGGCCATGTCGCGGGCATTGTAAAGAACCCCCTCTTCTTGCTTGTAGCCCGTGTCATGCTCTTCATCGACCACGATCAGCCCAAGTCGCTGGAATGGCAAAAATAGCGCCGACCGTGTCCCTACTACGAACTCCGCCCGCCCCTCGGCTACCATTCGCCAGATCCGCCGTCGCTCAGTTTGCGTAATGCCCGAATGCCATTCCGCAGGTCGCGCGCCGAAGCGTGCTTCCACCCGCGTTAGAAAAGCCGCAGTAAGAGCAATCTCAGGCAATAAAACCAAAGCCTGTCGACCAAGCCGGATGCACTCCGCCACCGCTTCTAGATAGACCTCTGTCTTGCCCGACCCCGTCACTCCCTTCAATAAGGTGGTCGAATACTCCTCCGCATTTACCGCCGTGATTAGCGCATCCTTTGCTGCCACCTGATCGCCTACTAAATGCGCGGCTCCCGCCGGATTTAGCCGCGGAAAGGGTAGATCGCGCGGTGCGTCCTCCTCAATTATCACGCCTAGCTTGACTAGACCCTTTATAACCGAAGACCCGCATTTTGCCTTCTTGGTCAATTCGCCTAAAGTCATGGGAGCGCCGCTAAAGGCCCGCAAGGTCTCGACTGTTCGATGCCGTGCTTCAGTCAACTTGTTAGGTACTGCTCCGCCCAAGCGGTAGATTCGCTGATTTATAGGACCTTCCCCCAAGCTTGGCGCACGGGTTGCTAGTCGCAGCATCTGTGACAAGGGCGTTAGCGTGTAATTTGCCGCTCGTGTCAGGAACGCCCGTAACTCGTTCTGCATCGGTGGCGCATCCAGCACACGGACGATGGATCTTACCTTGGTTGGGTCCCAGTCGCCACGCCCAAGTCCCCAGACTACGCCCAACACACGGCGTGGTCCCAAAGGTACCTCGACGAAATTACCATCCCCGCAGCCGCCTTCGGGGGCCCTGTAGTCGAGGACTCGCCCTAAAGGCTCCGCCGTCAGCACGCCCACCAGCTCGCTTGCCGCATAGGTCTTGTCTGACACTTCGTTACCGCCTTCTTCTTTCACCTGTCGCCTCTTTGGGGTAAACTCCGTTGGAAATCCTCGCAACCCATAAGGACCGTGCCGATGAAATTCTTTGTGGACACCGCCGATGTCGCCGCCATTTCTGAACTGAATGACCTCGGTATGGTTGACGGCGTTACCACCAACCCGTCAATTATCCTGAAATCCGGACGCGACATCCTCGAAGTTACACGCGAGATATGCTCCATCGTATCTGGTCCCGTCTCGGCGGAAGTTGTAGCGAGTAAAGCCGAAGGCATGATCGCCGAAGGCCGAAAACTCGCCGAAATCGCTTCGAATATTGCCGTTAAAGTGCCTCTGACATGGGACGGTCTTAGAGCTTGTAAAGTGCTCACCGGTGAAGGCAAGATGGTTAACGTCACCCTCTGCTTTTCGGCAAATCAGGCACTTCTGGCCGCGAAAGCGGGTGCTACCTTCATTTCACCCTTTATCGGAAGGCTTGATGATATCAACCTCGACGGTTTGGATTTGATTGCCGACATTCGTGTGATCTACGATAACTACGACTTTGACACGCAAATCCTAGCTGCCTCAATTCGCACGCTGAACCATGCCAAAGATTGTGCCTTAATCGGCGCCGATGTGATGACCGCACCGCCTGCGGTTATTAAAGCGATGGCTAACCATGTTCTTACCGACAAAGGTCTTGAACAGTTTAACGCGGACTGGGCAAAAACTGGGCAGAAAATCCTCTGAAACTCTGCTAAGGTTGTATAAATCAAAAAACGGGCAATAGCTTTATGATCGAACAGGATTTGCGCGATAGACTTTTGGCAGAACCCGAGCTTTTGCTCGAAGACCGTGACGTGATGGCCGCCCTCATCGCTGCAAACGATCGTGCGATGGGGGAGAATATTGTAGATCTGCGGGGTATTGCAGTGGAACGGCTCGAAAATCGCCTCGACCGATTGGAAGATACCCACCGTTCGGTGATAGCCGCTGCTTATGAAAGTTTTGCGGGTACCAATCAGGTCCATCGCGCCATTTTGCAAATGCTTGATCCGCTTGAATTTGAAGATTTTCTTAAAATTCTTGCGACCGAAGTTGCCGGAACCCTCCGTGTCGATTGCGTGCGCCTCGTGTTGGAAGCGGCCCAACCCGAAAACAGCCATGTGCTGCTTCGCAAGTTTGGTGACGTGCTTTACGTTGCCGAACCGGGTTTTGTTGGTTATTATATCTCTGGCGGGCGCAACGTGCCTTTGCGTCCCGTTGTGCTTCGCCACGTCATGCCCGCTGAAACTCCTGGTATCTACGGTGACCGTGCTGCGTGGATCAGATCTGAAGCTTTGATGCGCCTCGATTTCGGTTCAGGTCGTCTACCTGGAATGCTGGTTCTGGGTGCTGAGGATCCGCATCAGTTCAAACGCACCCATGGCACGGACCTTCTGGCCTTCCTCGCAGGTGTTTTTGAACGCATTATGCGCCGCTGGGTGTCATGAAGGACGCGGCGTTTATTTCGCCACAGGCGATGGACGCGTTGCAAAATTGGATCGTCCATCTGCAGGCGTTGGACGGCGCGGCACCTAAGACACTTGAGGCATACGGGCGTGACGTGTCAGGTTACCTTTCTTTTCTGGTCAACCATCGTGGCGGCGGGGAGGGTATTGCTGCCCTCGTGTCTGTTTCCTTGTCGGATCTCCGCGCATGGATGGCCCATGAACGCGCCCGTGGCGTTGGTGCCCGCTCACTCGCTCGTTCGCTCTCGGCGGTCAAGGGATTCACTGCCTATCTTGCCGACCGCGCCGAAGGCATGGAAGCCACTGCCATTCTTTCAGCGCGTGGCCCAAAATTCCGCCGCAAACTGCCCCGTCCGCTGACCATCTCTGCTGCCACCGCGATGATTGATGCGGTCGCAGACCAGTCGACCGAGCCATGGGTCGCCGCCCGCGACCGTGCCGTGATTACGCTTCTTTACGGTTGCGGTTTGCGTATCTCTGAAGCTCTCGCCCTGACATGGTCAGAACATCCTCTGCCCGAAACTCTGCGCATAATCGGTAAGGGTGGCAAAGAACGTCTCGTCCCTGTCCTCCCCGTTGCGCGCGAGGCCGTGGCCGATTACGCTCGTCTCTATCCTTTCGAGCCTATTTCAACCGAACTTCTCTTTCGCGGCGTCCGCGGCGGCCCCCTTTCGCCGCGCCTTTTACAATCGGCGATGGAAAAGGCGCGCATGCGGCTTGGCCTGCCTGCTACCGCCACTCCCCATGCCATGCGTCACAGCTTTGCCACCCATCTTCTCTCGGCTGGTGGAGATCTCCGCGCCATACAGGAGCTTCTTGGTCATGCTTCGCTCTCGACGACACAAGCCTATACCGGCGTTGACGCTGCCCGCCTGATGGAAGCCTATCAAAACGCTCATCCCCGCGCCTGATGGCGCGCGATGATGATCTTGAGCTTGGCCCGCGCTTTTGTTTTCTCGTTTATCTTGGCCACACGTGGAACAAATTTCGCCCCCGCTTGCTTTGTTCCAAGAGCGGCAATTAAGCGTTCCGTCATACCTGACCGATTGCGCCTTTTCCTGTTCTGTGCAATCTAAGGCGGATGAATATGCGTCTCAAAGCCCTTTTGGTCCACCTTCTCACTGCCTCGGGTGCGGTCTTGTCGATGTTGGCGATGCTGGCGGCGGTCGAGGGAAATTGGAGCTTGATGTTCCTCTGGCTTGTCGTGGCACTCGTTGTTGATGGCGTCGACGGTCCCTTGGCTCGTCGCTATGATGTTACGAAGAACTGGCCCACCTATGACGGCGTGTTGATGGACTTGATTGTCGATTACCTGACCTATGTGTTCATTCCTGCTTATGCCCTGTTCAAATCCGGCCTCTTGTCAGGTTGGAGCGGTTGGATTTCTATTATTGTTATTGTCTATGGCTCGGTTGTCTATTTTGCTGACACTCGGATGAAGACTAAAGACAAAAGCTTTGCGGGTTTTCCGGCCTGCTGGAACATGGTTGTACTCGTCCTTTTCGTACTACACCCGCAATGGTGGATTATCCTGACCATTGTAATTGCGCTGACCATTTGCATGTTCACCAATTTGAAATTTATTCATCCGGTTCGTACCCAACGCTGGCGAAATGTTTCGCTTCCGATGGTGTTGGCATGGGTTTTCTTTGCCGGATGGGCAGCGGCGATGGATTTCTGGCCGCAAAATTGGGCGCGTTGGGGGCTGGTTATTACCTCACTATATTTGGTTTTTGCGGGCATCGCACAGCAGGTTGTCTCCAAACGTAGTATTCTCCGCAGATCCTGATCGTTCGCGATGGCACACACGCGGGACAGGTTGCTACAGCACAAATCAATATTTTCAAGCTCGTGGTTTGCAAGCTTACTGAACGCTCTGCAGATGGTGTGGGCGTTTTTATAGGTTGAGAGTGACAGGTAAGCGTCCTTGATGGACTGCACGAATTAGAAGATTGAAATGGTGCTGAACCGGGCGTTTCGAATGGGCTATGGCTGTTATTCTTTTACAAACGGTTCAATACTAAGGCATCCGTGTTTTGTGATAGAGAAACAGGGATCTTGTAGCTGTACAGCAGACGTTGTGCTTGCGTTGTCGTCTTGCGTTTTGTCTATGGTAGATTATAGGCGCGTGGCCTTTTATTTTCTTGGAAAATAATGAGTTTCGGTCAAGTCTTTATTTTAAAAGACTTATGCGGTCGGTTTCTCCATTTGCAGAAATTATTGAGTGGAATTGGCTATAAGAGGCGTTAAAGTCATTGCTCGATGTTCTTGTTTCGTGCTAGTCTTGTCAGCGAAAGAAAAACGGCTTCTTATTGGGTAAGGGCAGGGTTTTATGCGTGTTCTGGGAGTCGACCCAGGTCTGAGGAATCTCGGCTGGGGTGTGATTGAGGTGACAGGCGCGCGGATTACCCATGTGGCGAACGGCATCTGCCATTCGGCTCCAGGCGAGGGCGACGGTGATTTGGCGTTGCGGCTGGTCAGTCTTTACGAGCAGCTGATGGCAGTGATTCGTACTTATGCGCCTGATCAGGCTGCTGTTGAGCATACGTTTGTGAATAAGGACGCGGTGGCGACCTTGAAACTTGGGCAAGCTCGGGGGATTGCTCTCTTAGCTCCGGCGCAGGCGGGAATTGCGGTCGGTGAATATGCGCCCAATACTGTGAAAAAGACTGTGGTTGGTGTGGGTCATGCCGCCAAAGTGCAGATCAATCATATGGTGCGGCTGCATTTCCCAGGTGTGCATATTTTGGGGCCGGATGCGGCAGATGCGTTGGCCATAGCCATTTGTCATGCGCATCATATGCAGAGTGCCGGACGGTTAAGCCTCGCGTTGAAAAGGGCGGCAGGATGATCGGTAAGATTTCGGGGCGGTTGGATTGGCGGGGCTCGGATTCCGTGCTGATCGATGTGCGGGGCGTGGGCTATATTGTGCATGTCAGTAATCGTACGCTGATGGGTCTGCCATCCGTCGGTGAGGCTGTGTCACTTTATACCGATCTTTTGGTGCGTGAGGACTTGATACAACTTTTCGGTTTTCCAACGATGTTTGAAAATGAGTGGCATAAGCTTTTGACCACGGTGCAGGGGGTCGGGGCAAAAACGTCAATGTTGATTCTTGGTACCTTAGGGGCCGAAGGTGTGGCGCGGGCGATTACGCTGGGCGATGCTCGGGCGGTGCAGTCGGCACCGGGCGTCGGGCCGAAGCTGGCGCAGCGGGTGATACTTGAGCTGAAGTCCAAGGCGCATTCTTTGATGGCGGCGGGTGCGGGTTTGATGGCGGTGGCCGAGGCGGATGACGATGTGATTGAGGTTTCCCAGCCCAAACGGGTGAAAAAAACTGTCGTGCCGAATGCTTTGCAAGCGAGGGCGTCGGCGTCGTCGGATGCGCTTTCGGCGTTGGTGAACCTTGGCTATCCGCCTTCTGATGCGGCGCAGGCCGTGGTTACGGTGGGGAGCGATGTGCCTGATGCGGATACTGCTATGTTGATACGAGCGGCGCTGAAACTGCTCGCGCCGAAGGGATAAGGAATGGAACCTGATCCTATTGTAAGGCCGGAACAGCTGGCCGAGGATGCCGACCGCGCCTTGCGGCCTCAGACTCTGGAAGAGTTTGTGGGGCAGGCCGAGGCACGGGTGAACCTGCGTGTGTTCATTGAAAGCGCTAAGATGCGTGGTGAGGCGATTGACCACACATTATTTTACGGTCCGCCAGGGTTGGGTAAGACCACGCTGGCGCAGATCATGGC
>JADZAO010000056.1 GCA_020852535.1 Paracoccaceae bacterium
AGAATGGCTGGCGTCTCGCGCACTGCTATCGCCGATCCCCCAAATGGCTCGATACTCAGGCCGAGTCGCCTTAGTTCATCTGTAAATTCGATTAACCGAGCTGCATCTCCTACTGAAAGTTCGACGATTTCGGGTATCAGCAAGGCTTGTGTTGTGATGTCCGTCTCGGTCATTTGTCGTTTTAACCGCTCATATACCAATCGTTCATGTGCTGCATGTTGGTCTACGATTACTATCCCTCGTTCGGTCTGCGCGATGATGTAGTTTTCATGTACTTGTGCTCGTGCTGCACCCAAGGGCCTTGTTGTCAGGTCTGCTGTTGTCTCGGTTACAGTTTCAACTCGAGCTGAAGGCTCCTTGACAAAATACGGTATCTCGGGTGCCTGAAACGCAAAATTCCGTGACAGCGCTGCCTTTGAAGGTCGGTCCATTTGGTAAATCCGCGCTTCACCCTGCGGTATTATAAATGTCGCCAATGTCTCATCGGCCATTGTCGAACTGGCCCGATGTCCTGCTCCTGACAAGACCGTGCGCAGCCCCGAAATTAATAAAGAGCGTACCGCTTCAGGCTCGCGAAACCGCACTTCTGCTTTGGCCGGATGCACGTTCACATCCACTCGCTCCGGGTCGCAGACCACGTTTAGGACTGCCGCAGGATGTCTATCACGGCTCATAAAATCAAAATAAGCTACTCTTAATGCTCCCAGAAGCATTCGGTCCAACACAGGCCGTCCGTTTACAAAAACGAACTGTTGCACGGAAGACTTACGCGAATAGGTTGGCAATGCCGCATAACCCGAAAGCGTCAACCCCTCGCGTGCAATATCGACCCGTAATGCGTTGTCGATGAACTCGGCTCCCAGTACACTGCCGACCCGTTTGTGTAGCGCGTGGAAGAAATCGCCATTGCTGGGATCGGCGCGGAACATTAACCGTCCTTCGCCTCCGCCTGTCATATCGCGCAAGGTGAACCCGACCGAAGGTTCCGCCAGCGCCAGCCGCCGCACGACCTCTAATATCCCCGTTGCCTCGGCCCGATTCGATCGCATAAATTTCAATCGTGCAGGTGTGGCATAAAATAGGTCGCGCAGTTCGACGACCGTGCCCTGCGATAACGCCGCAGGTCGTACTGGTCCCATCCGTCCGCCGACGACCGTGATCGTGGCTGCCTCGGCACCGCTTACTCGTGAGGTAATGGTCAGCCGTCCCACTGATCCGAGTGATGGTAAAGCTTCCCCTCTAAAGCCGAAGGAATGGATGTTAAGAAAATCTGACCCGTTGATCTTCGATGTGGCATGCCGCGACAATGCAAGCGGTAAATCATCGCTCGACATGCCGCATCCATCGTCAGTCACACGGATCAGTGTTTTGCCACCATCCGCATAATCGACAGAGATCCGGGTTGCCCCAGCATCTAAGGCATTTTCGACAAGTTCCTTGACGGCCGAGGCCGGACGTTCGACCACCTCGCCCGCCGCAATTTGGTTGATTGTGGCTTCGTCAAGCTGTCTGATGACAGGTCGCGCCAATGTCTTGGATTCTGGTACGTTCATGTACACATATCTAGCATCTATAACCCTATAGGGCTACGCTTTTGCAAAGTGCAACGCTCATGTTGGCAGGCCAGATGCTTTGCAGCAAAATTCTTTGTTCTTTGAAACCTTACTCATTGGTTTTGATACCTTCTGGCTGGCCGACGATGATGAAGCGTAGGTTCTCCGGACGAAACATTTCTGCCGCTACGCGGTTTGCATCTTCCAGCGTTACTGCATTGACCATGTCGTTTCGTACTTTGGGATAATTGCTGGGTAGTCCGATCATCTGCATGTTCACCATAATTGTGGCTAGTGGTCCGTTTCCGTCGAATTGGAGCGGATAGGCGCCCGTCAGATAGGTTTTGATCGCCGCCAGTTCTTCTGCGGTGATCCCTTCGGTTGCAAGTTTTTCCCACTCTGCTTTGATGACCTCGATCGCCTCTTTGACCTTGATATTGGGGATGTTTGCTCGCCCCCTTAGCACCTCGGCCTGGTCATAGGTATCAAGTGATGTGCCTATTCCATAGGTCAGCCCGCGTTTTTCCCGCACCTCGGTCATTAGCCGTGCCGAGAAACGTGATCCGCCGATGATTTCATTCAGGATATTTGCCGCAAAGAAATCGGGATCGTTACGCTTGATCCCCTGCTCGCCCCAAATCACCATTGATTGCGGACCGGGATAGTCAATAATCGTAGTTCCTCCCGTCAGATTGAATGGCGCCCGTTCCGGGAGGGGCGCACCGGTTTCAGGCAAATTACCGAACAATGTATCGAGCATCTTGCCTAGTTCTTCTGGCGTGATATCTCCCGCCGCCGCTACATAAATCCGGTCTCGCGCAACTGTCGCTTTATGGGCTGCCAGCAGATCATCCCGCGTTAGCGTCTTGATGCTGTCTTCGGTACCGTCAGGGGCAGTTGCATAGGGATGGTCGCCAAAGGCTTGCGCGTTGAACGTCCTTTTTGCAATGTCTTTGGGGTCTTTCGCGCTTGAGCGTAGGTTGGAAAGTATCTGTCCTCGCACCCGTTCGATTGCATCGGCGTCGAACCGTGGTGCAGTGATCGCTTGTCGCAGCAGATCGACCGCCTTGTCGCGTTTCTCTGTTAGAAATTGTGCCGAAACCGTCACTCCGTCCGGATCGGACGAAAACAAAAATGAAGAAGCCAGACTGTCCCGTGCTTCAGCAAATCTGACTGAGTCAAGTTCGCCCGTACCTTCTTCAATCAGCGCGGTCATCATGTTCACCGCCCCTCGCTTGTTCATTGGATCGACACTGGTACCACCGCGAAACCGCACTTCCAGTGCCGTAAAAGGAATGCCGTGATCCTCGACCAACCAAGCCTTAAACCCGCTGGGCGACGTGACTTCCTGAATATCTACTGCCGCCCGTACGGGTGCAGCTAAGGCTAGTGTCACAGCGAATGCCGAAAGGAACGGGATCATGCTCATTGTGCTGTCTCCTCGGCTTTTAGATAGCCTGTGATCGATTTTCTCCGATCAAACACTAGTGCGGCTGCTGCTTTGACGTCATCAAGGGTGATCGATGCCAGAACATCCGGCCAAGCTTCGATATCCGCAACTGTCAGGCCTGTGGTTAAACCTTCGCCGTAACGTTGCGCTAATTTTTGGCTGTCGTCCTTTGCATAGATATCGGCGGCCTTAATCTGTGTTTTGATCCGCTCTAATGCCGCAGGTTCTGGTCCGTCCTTCAAAAATTTTGTAATCACCTTGTCCATCTCGGCTTCTACTGCCTCCAGCGTCACTCCAGGTACCGGAACGGCCAGTATGACAAAGGTAGTGTCGTCCAGCGAACTGCCGTCATACATCGCCGCCGTATAGGTTGCCTTGGGCGCATCGCCATATTGTAGCGCCTTGGCAAAGACTGAGGTCTGACCGTTTCCGCCCAGCAACTCTGCCAAAATGGCAAGGGCTGCTGCCGTTTTCTGGTCACCGGGGTCGCGTTCGGGAGCTAGATAGCTGCGTGTGAAATAGGGTTCTGACACCCGCGCATCACTATAGATTAGCCGCCGCTCGGCCAGTTGCGGGGGCTCTTGTGGGCGCTCGCGTGATTTTACTTTTGGCGAGGGAGGGAGTTTGCCGTAATGCTCTTTGGCCATTGTCAGCACCTGTTCGGGCGTTACATCCCCAGCTACCACCAAAATGGCGTTGTTTGGTGCATAATGCGCCTTGTAGAAGGTCAAAGCATCCTCGCGGGTCAGGCCTTGTATCTCGTGTTTCCAGCCGATGATCGGAGTCGCATATGGGCTGTTTATGTAAAGCGCCGCCTGCATCTGTTCGTTCAATAACGCACCGGGGTTGTTGTCGGTGCGTTGATTGCGTTCTTCGATGATTACGTCGCGCTCAGGGAGCACTACTTCTTTGGTCAGTTGCAGGTTCATCATCCGGTCGGCTTCAAGTTGCATCATTAGTCCTAGACGATCTGCAGAAACGCGTTGGAAATAGGCAGTGTAGTCCCAGCTGGTAAAGGCGTTTTCATTGCCACCTTGCGCTTCGACGGTGTCGGAGAACTCGCCAGGGCCTATCGTCTTTGTCCCTTTGAACATCAGGTGTTCCAGAAAATGCGCGATACCTGATTTGCCTGTTGGCTCGTCTGCGGATCCTATCCGATACCACACCATATGCACTACCACCGGAGCGCGATGATCCTCGATTACTACGATTTCGAGTCCGTTTTTTAGTGTAAAAGTTGTGATATCGTTGGCCCAAACCGTCTGCCATTGTGCGACCAGCCCGAATATTGCCACGATTACATAACTGACGCCCTTGAGCATTGACCGGAACTCCCTTGTTTTAACACGTAAGGTGCACCCGACAGGGAGCAGGATCAACCCGCGTCAACGTGCTTGTGAGCAGGCTAGAGAATTATTTTTTGTTCGACTGTGATGGAGGCGCCGAAGGTGTTTTGGCCCCCATCTTGCGCCAGTGCCAAAGCTCGGCCTGCTGGTCCAGTGACATGCCGACGTAGGCCTTATAATAGACGTTCACCTTCATAAACAGCTTGTCGTTTTTCTGGCGCCATTCGAGGTCTTCTGCTGCCAACGTCTGGCGGATTTTTGGTGCTAAACCAAAGCGTCCAGTATAGTTGAGTAGCGCGCTATCAGATGCAGGTACTCCGTTCGCTGGTTTTAGGCTGCCACCAAGGGCGGCAATTGCGTCGGCTTTCGGTGTAGGATCGGTTAAGTTTTTTCCACCAAGTGTTGGCTCGGGTAAATCGGAAAGATTGGTAGGCAAAGTCAAGGACTTGGTCGGCAGGATTTCGAATTCGTTTGGACCTTGGGTGATCGATCGTATGTTCATCAGCGAGGGAACTTTTTCTTCTTTGCTGCAAGCGGCAAGCGTCAGTACAGCCGCCATTGCGACCATGACCCACGCCCTTCTTGTCTGCATTGTCGCCTCCGTTGAACATTGATACTCTATCTTAGCTTATTGTATCTTCTGCGTCACGGGTCTTTCCGCCCGGTAGGTTTTTGCGGCCTTTCCCTCAGTTTGATTTGCTTGGTCTTGGGGTCCGGTGCTGATTTTCCTGAGAAAATCACTAAGTCCAGCGCACCCGCGAAAATGGCGATATCTGCTACGTTAAACGCATAAGGGTTTTGAATTCCGCAGCAGGACATGTTCAGGAAATCGGCTACCGCGCCATAGATCAAGCGGTCCACCACATTGCCCAGCGCTCCGCCGATTAGAAAGCCCGCCGAAACTTGCGGCCAGCGGCCAGAACCCTCACGGCGGATCCACAGCCAGACCCATGCCGAAATCGTTAGTGCTATTACGATTAATACCCAGCGCATCACATCGTGGTCCTGCGCGAAAAGGCCAAAATTGATGCCGCGGTTCCATGCCATACGGAGCGTTAAAAAAGGTGGCCAGACGTCGATTCCTCCTCGTTCGATGAGGTCCAACCCCTGCACTACGGCCAGTTTCGTCGCCTGATCTAGTAGGAATATTCCGCCCGCCACTAAGGCTGCCAGTCGCATTTTGAACCCTCCCTTAGTGCCGGAAATGGCGTATTCCGGTAAATACCATAGCTAGTCCTGCCGTATCTGCTGCTGTGATTACTTCATTATCCCGTATGCTACCGCCGGGCTGGATGATCGCTGTAGCGCCTGCTTCTGCTGCTGCTACCACCCCGTCT
The DNA here is from genome assembly GCA_020852535.1 of Paracoccaceae bacterium. Lineage (GTDB taxonomy): Bacteria > Pseudomonadota > Alphaproteobacteria > Rhodobacterales > Rhodobacteraceae > Paragemmobacter. The sequence goes on from JADZAO010000056.1 coordinate 5,687, forward strand.
GCAAAGGGAAAAAAAGCGTCTGAAGCCACCACCGACCCTTGCGTCAATGGAGCTGTCAGCCCCAGTGTTTCGGACATGTTTGGTGATTTTTGTGCCGCGATCCGTGTCGAATCGATTCGGCTCATTTGTCCCACGCCTACGCCCACCGTGGCCCCGTTCTTGACATAGATGATGGCATTCGATTTTGCATGCTTGGCCACTTTCCACGCAAGCAGCATATCCGCCATTTCTGCATCGGTTGGCGTTCGCTTTGTCACTATTTGCAAATTGTGATTGGCCAGTACGCCCACATCGCGGTCTTGTACTAAAAATCCGCCCGCCACTTGCTTGAACGCTATTCCCGGCGACCGCGTATTGGGTAAACTGTCCGTGGTCAGCAACCGTAGATTTTTCTTGCTTGCAAAGATCGCGCGCGCCTCGTCATTTGCTCCTGGCGCAATTACTACTTCCGTGAAAATCTCGACGATTTTTTCTGCTGTTGCCGCGTCTAATGGTTGATTTAGTGCCACGATCCCGCCGAACGCACTTGTCCGGTCGCAATCGTAGGCCCGAAGGTAAGCCTCTGCCAAGGTCGTTCCGATCGCCATGCCACAAGGGTTTGCGTGTTTGATGATCGCACAGGCAGGCGTATCCCTCGAAAACTCGGCTACTAGCTCGAAAGCTGCATCCGTGTCGTTGATGTTGTTGTATGATAGTTCTTTGCCCTGCAATTGTCGGGCTGTCGAAATCCCCTCGCGCTTGGAAGCGTCGGTGTAGAGCGCTGCACTTTGATGCGGATTCTCTCCATAGCGTAACCCCTGCGCCAGTTTGCCAGCAAAACACCGGTAGCGTGGAGCCTTTTCGCCGATCTCGTCCGCTAGCCAGTTTGACACTGCCGCATCATAGGCCGCCATTTTTCCATAGGCTGTTAGTGCCATTTTTTGCCGGAACGCCATTGTTGTCGCCCCGTTATGAGCCGCTAATTGGTCAAGCAGTTCCTGATAATCTGTAGGGTCGGTCACGACCGTTACGAAGCGATGGTTCTTTGCCGCCGCTCGGATCATTGCAGGTCCGCCAATATCGATGTTTTCAATGCAGGTAGCGTGATCGGCCCCTTTCGCCACCGTTTCTTCGAAAGGATAAAGGTTTACGATTAGAAGATCGATCTGTTCGATTTTCTGTGTCGTCATTGCCAGCAGATGCTTGTCATCATCTCGCAAGGCAAGTAATGCGCCATGTATGTTTGGATGCAGCGTTTTGATCCGCCCGTCCATCATCTCGGGAAAACCTGTTACATCCGATACATCGCGTACGGGCAGCCCCGCCATCCGTAGTGTCCCACTTGTCCCGCCTGTCGAGATAAGCTCAACCCCTCGCGCCGTCAGCGCTTTTGCTAGATCAAGCAAACCGTTCTTGTCGGAAACAGAGATTAGCGCACGGCCAATCGGAAAAAGGTTTGGCATCAGTTAGGCCCTTAATATAAATCACATTCAAACTAGAACTGGCATTTCTCTGCAGTTCAGATTGGGGATGCTTTGCGGAGTAATCTGTGCCTTGGCTAAGGTCCAGTTGTCCTTCCAATATGCGCACATTTTTATGAAACTGTGTCAACCTACCCTAGGTATGGCGCAGCATCTGCAAGGTAGGTGCGATCTGCTTGATGGCATTTGTTAATTAGGTCGCAACTTTGCGCTTTGTCTTAATTAGTAGCGCAGCTCCCGCAGGCGTTAGGCTGATCCGCTCTTCGTTTGATTGCTTTTTGGTCTTGATCATAGATGCGTCATGCAAAATCTCCTTTGTTTTGGCAATCGGTTAGCAGATTCGTAGAAAGGTTAAAGAGTTCTCATAGATCGAAAGATGCAAAGACCGGCACGTGGTCGCTCGGTTGTTCCCAGCCACGGCAGGGCCGTAGAATATGGCTGTCATGCGCTGCGGCCGCGATATCCTTAGTCGCCCAGATATGGTCGAGTCTGCGTCCCTTGTCTGCCGTGTCCCAATCGGTGGCTCGATAGGACCACCAGCTGTAAAGTCGTCCATGCGGAATATCCGCCCGTGTCACGTCTACCCAATCGCCTGAGTCTTGCACCTGTCCTAGATGGTCTATCTCGATTGGCGTGTGTGATACGATTTTCAATAGCGCCTTGTGCGACCACACGTCATCCTCGCGTGGGGCGATGTTTAGATCACCCACCATAATTGACCGTATTGGCTTTTCTGCAAAGAAATGATCTCGCATTTCAGTTAAGAAATCGAGCTTCTGGCCGAACTTTTCGTTTTGTTGGCGGTCGGGAATGTCGCCTCCTGCCGGGACATAGAAATTGTGAATAACGACTCCGTTTGGAAGTCGTGCCGCCACATGGCGCGCATGACCCAGCGTAGCAAAATCCCGTGCGCCTACCTCCTCGAGCGGCAGCTTCGAGATGATGGCAACTCCATTATAGCCCTTTTGCCCGCGTGCAACCATGTGAGTATAGCCAAGTGCCTTGAACGTATCGACGGGGATCTTCTCGACCGGGCTTTTGCATTCTTGAAGACATAGAACATCTGGTCTTTCGTTTGCCATTAGTTTTGCCACCAACCTCTCACGCAAACGCACGGAGTTTATATTCCAAGTGGCCAAGGTGAACATGTGCGACGCTCCTGATATTCTTGTCTCTTTCTAGCATACTCCCCGCTACGGCAAACCCCTCCATGATAAACTGAAATAGAAGTAGTCACGCCCAAAATTATCTTAAACAAGGGTTCCCTTATGACCGACTTTCCTAATTGGCTTCGCGTTTGCCGAAGTGATCCTATCGAGCTCGGTTCATATGGCTATCGTTAATGATGCCAACTACTCGTAGTTCTTGAACCACGTTCCTATGAACTTTGATTTTTTGGGTAAAAACGATGGTGACTTGTCGTTCAAGACCTGATCGGAGAGTTATTGAACATCAATAGACTCTAGATAGGTTTACGATAGCAATTACCATCGGGGACTAAGACCGGCCTGATTTTCTAGTCTGGTAGGGTGCTATTTTTGTTCACTGGTAGCACAATTCCGGAATGCTAGTTGCGATACCCATATAGGCATTCAACTCTTTAGTAATAAGGCTCTAGGCGATCAATCTATATCCGCCGCTTTCGGTGACCAGTAAACGCGCGTTGGAAGGATCGGGTTCAATCTTTTGGCGCAAACGATAGATGTGGGTTTCGAGCGTGTGGGTGGTTACCCCTGCATTATAGCCCCAGACCTCATGGAGAAGGACGTCACGTGAAACCACAGATTGTTGTGCGTGATAAAGGAACTTTATGATGTTGGTTTCTTTTTCGGTCAATCTGATCTTCTTTTTCTTTTCGTCCTCTAGTATTTTCTGAGCGGGTTTGAAGGTATAGGGTCCAAGCGTGAATACAGCGTCTTCGGATTTTTCGTGTTGGCGCAACTGTGCTCTGATCCGTGCGAGCAATACGGGGAATTTGAAGGGTTTGGTGATATAGTCATTCGCGCCCGCCTCTAGCCCCAGAATGGTATCGGCGTCTGAATTATGGCCGGTCAGCATTAGCACAGGACATTTTACGTTCTGTTTGCGCATCCGCCGGCACAACTCGCGACCGTCGGTATCAGGTAGACCTACGTCGAGTATGATCAGATCGTAAAGGCCGATTTTGACCTTTTCCATGCCCTCGGTGCCAGTACGTGCTTCAAATACGTTGAAATCTTCGGTCATTACTAGTTGTTCGCTCAGCGCTTCGCGCAGGTCGTCATCGTCATCGACAAGTAGGATCTTACGCAGCGTGGCCATGATAACCATTCAATAAATTTCGTTTCTTAGTTTGACACATGCGCCTGTCTTCCTTTTCTGGCAAGCTTTACGACAGAAACTTCACGCGCTCGTGTCGCTTTGAAGGGCTATGTTTCAATTTCTGGCGCAACGGCTTAGATATGTGAGGAGGAGAAATCTATGTCGCTGCAACCCACTATTGTCGAACGTCTTGCCCGTGCTCGTGGCGATTTGCGCATGGGCGCTCCCGTGGTACTGACGGGCGAGGGGCAGGCCATGCTTTGTGTGGCGGTTGAGGCGCTGGGTGCTGAACGTCTGGCGGCATTGCGTGCGCTGGGGTCTTTGGAACTGGCGCTGACCGCCCGTCGTGCTAAAACGCTGAAGGCACGCGTCTATGATGGTGATATTGCTCGCATTGCCGTGCCGCTGGATGTGGGTACTGAATGGCTGCGTGCCCTCATTGATCCTGCCGATGATTTGCGTGTGCCGTTGAAGGGGCCGTTGCGGTCTTTACGCGATGGGACTGCCACTTTGCAGCGCGCTGCGCTCCAGCTGGTTAAATCGGCGCATCTGTTGCCAGCTGCCTTGCTGGTTCAGGTGCCTCATGGGCTGACGCTGGCGGGCGAGTATGGGCTGACGTTGCTTACCTTGGCAGAGATCGCGCTAGAGCTTTCTACTGCTTCGCCTTTGCATGATGTTATTCAAGCTCGTCTGCCGATGGTAATGGCGCAGGCTGGACGGTTGCACATCTTTCGCCCTGAGGATGGTGGCGAAGAGCATTACGCCATTGAGATCGGTTGCCCTGATCGTTCACTTCCCGTGCTTGCCCGTCTGCATTCGGCTTGTTTTACGGGAGACGTTCTGGGTAGCTTGAAATGTGATTGTGGGCCGCAACTTCGTTCTTCTCTTGCTCAGATGGGAGTTGAGGGTGCGGGGGTGTTGCTTTATCTGAACCAAGAAGGGCGTGGGATTGGTCTAGCAAATAAGATACGTGCTTATTCCTTGCAGGATCAGGGCTTTGACACGGTTGAGGCTAACCACCGCCTTGGCTTTGAAGATGATGAGCGCGATTTTCGTATTGGTGCAGGTATATTGCGGCAGATGGGATTTTCGGCAGTGCGGTTGTTGACAAATAACCCAAAGAAGCTGGCGATGATGGAAAGCTGCGGGTTGAGCGTGGTTGAGCGCGTGCCGCTGCATGTTGGCCAGACCGAGCAGAACGCGGTTTATTTGGCTACCAAGGCCGCGAAATTGGGACATTTGTTATGAAGTTTCAGGATGTTGTAGTCACTTTGTGGGGTGTCTGCTTTGTGGACCTGAGGTTTCATCTGCAAGAACGGCATGACTGACCGTGGGCTAGTTGGACTGCAAGATGTCGTTTGGTATCCATTGTGTTTTAGGAATCCTTTATCAGTCTGAACCTTTAACGCTCTTTCAGTTTCCCGATTGGGATTGGTCCGATGCTGTGTTAGATTATGGTTTGGTACATATGACGCAGGCGTGTGCTACGGGACTGTGAGTTGTGTCGTGCTAGTAGGCGAGGATTTTTGTGGACTGTGATCTGTATCCGGCACGAGATGCGGCGCGTCAGTTTGTGTAGGAATTTTTTAGGCCTGTTTGATCTCGGATCTGCCACCGTATGATGTTGTCTGTGCTGTTGACTCTGCGATTTTCGGATGTATAAGCTGCGCAATTCTGGTCGAAAGGCTAGGGTTTTTTATTGGTGTTGGTGGACCCCGTAAGGGGAAGCCTGTCGTTCCTCGAAACGGGGAAAAAGGACAACGCCCTTCACAACTTTGAAGGAGATCAGCGGTGACTAAACGCACCTCTGCCAAGCATAAAATTGACCGCCGTATGGGCGAAAACATTTGGGGACGCCCGAAGTCCCCTGTAAACAAGCGCGAATACGGGCCTGGCCAGCATGGTCAGCGCCGGAAGAATAAGTTGTCTGACTTTGGTACGCAGCTGCGCGCCAAGCAGAAACTTAAGGGTTATTACGGTGACCTGACCGAAAAGCAGTTCCGCAAGATCTATGGCGAAGCTGAGCGGCTCAAGGGTGACACTGGCGAAATGCTGGTAGGCTTGCTTGAGCGTCGTCTTGATGCGGTCGTTTATCGTGCCAAGTTTGTTCCTACGATTTTTGCTGCCCGTCAGTTTGTTAACCACGGTCACGTACTGGTGAATGGCAAGCGCGTTAACATCGCGTCCTACCGTGTCAAGGAAGGCGATATGATTGAAGTTCGCCAGAAATCGAAGCAGATGGGTCTGGTTCTGGAAGCTGTCGCTCTGGCTGAGCGTGATGTTCCCGATTATATTGAAGCTGACCACTCTAAAATGGTTGCCAAGTTCGTCCGTACTCCTAGCTTGGGCGACGTGCCTTATCCGGTCCATATGGAACCAAACTTGGTCGTCGAATACTACGCGAAGAACTGATCTGTGGTTCTTGTTCTATAGCTGGCCCGCCTTTGTGGCGGGCCTTTTGCTTTTTGCGCACTTTGATCTAATTCTTGGTGCACGGAAATTGATATTTAGGATCCTTTTGAACGTGGGTTGTTTGCATCGTGCTGACCGATGGTCTCAGATGTATTTGGGTCTTGTCTTCGTTTATCGTGATCTTTTTGTGTGATTTGGTTTATTACGCTTTGCAGATTATGATGTTGTCGTTGGAAAAGCGTTTTTTGTCTTTCTGATGCTGGTCGTTAATCTGCTTATGATCGTTATATTTTGGGGTACTTATTTACTTAAACAGTTCATGAAGGTTGGTGACATATTATTCTCTGTCGTTGATGATTGTATGTTAATGTGGCTGATCATTATTTAACGGAAATTTCTGGTTTTAGGTGTGTTGATGACGCTGATGGACTGGCTACAATCGCTTAACAAATAAGAGGCTGTGACGGCTCGTGGTGATAAACCCGCTGGCTTTGAGCTTGCGCCATCGTTAGAAGCCGTGTGATAGGGGTAGTTTCATGACTGACGCCATCAGACCGCAACCCGGCATCCTTGACATCTCGCTCTATCAGGGCGGGAAGGCCCATGTGGCGGGCGTGCAGAACGCGGTTAAACTTTCTTCGAATGAAAACCCTTTTGGCCCTTCGGACAAGGCAAAAGAGGCTTTTGCCCGCACCGTCCATTTGTTGCACCGTTATCCCGGAACAGATCATGTTTCGTTGCGCGAAGCGATTGCTGAAGTCCATCATCTGGATGCAAAACGGGTGATCTGCGGGGTTGGGTCTGATGAGATTATCACTTTCCTCTGTCAGGCTTATGCTGGACCGAAGGACGAGGTGGTGTTCACTGAACATGGTTTTTTGATGTATCGAATTTCGGCACTGGCAGTTGGGGCAACTCCTGTCGAGGTCGCCGAACGTGAACGTACCACCGATGTTGATGCGATTCTGGCCGCATGTAATCAGCACACCAAATTGGTGTTCATTGCAAACCCCAATAACCCTACTGGAACGATGATTTCTATAGCCGAGGTCGAGCGATTGGCTGCAGGTTTGCCCAAGCAGGCGCTTTTGGTGCTTGACGGCGCCTATGCCGAATATGTCGATGGTTACGATGGCGGGCTGGCCATGATCGAGAGTCGCAATAATGTGGTGATGACGCGGACGTTCTCGAAAATCTATGGTTTGGGTGGTTTGCGGATTGGCTGGGGCTACGGGCCTAAAGCTATTATTGATGTGCTCAACCGTATTCGCGGGCCGTTTAACTTATCGACCACGCAGCTTGAAACCGCCGAAGCGGCGGTGCGTGATCAGGATTTTGTTAACAAGTGTCGTGCCGAAAACGTACGGATGCGCCACTGGCTTTCCGAAGCTTTGGTTGAGCTTGGTGTTTCCTCTGACAAATCGATGGCTAATTTCATCCTTGCGCGGTTTGCATCCGAAGTCGAAGCTGGTGCTTGTGATGCCTTTCTTCAGGAACAGGGGCTGATAGTGCGCCGCGTGTCGGGTTATAAGTTGCCGCATTGCTTGCGGATTACCGTGGGGGACGAGGCCGCTTGTCGCCGTGTTGTCCATGCTGTGGCGCAGTTCAAAGGTGTACAATGACTGCGCCCGTTGTGCCTATTTATGACCGTGTGGCTTTTATCGGTCTTGGCCTGATTGCTTCGTCGATGGCGCTGTCGATCCGTCAGTTTGGTTTGGCGCGCGAGATCATCGGCCATGACAAATCGGACGAGACGCGGGCGATCGCGCTGGAAATCGGGTTGTGTGATTGCGTCTTCGATACGGCGGGTGCGGCAGTTGAGGGTGCTGATTTGGTCGTGCTTTGTGTGCCGGTCGGTGCGATGGGTGAGATTGCTGCCGCGATTGCTCCGCATTTAAAACAGGGTGCCTGTGTCACTGATGTGGGGTCTGTGAAGCAGGCGGTAATTGAGGCTGTGGCCGCGCATATTCCCGCCGGTGTGGTTTTTGTTCCTGCGCACCCCCTTGCGGGAACGGAACATTCTGGTCCACGATCGGGCTTTGCGACTTTGTTCCAGAATCGTTGGTGCCTCTTGACGCCGACCAAAACCTCGACCCCCGAAGCCACGGCTCGTCTGCGCGCACTTTGGGAAAGGATGGGGGCAAATGTCGATGAGATGGACGCCGCGCATCACGATCTGGTTTTGGCCGTTGTGTCGCACACGCCGCACCTGATTGCTTATACGATGGTGGGTGTAGCCGACCATTTGGGCCGCGTGTCGAACTCTGAGGTGATCAAATACTCTGCTTCTGGTTTTCGTGATTTTACCCGTATCGCCGCATCGGATCCGACGATGTGGCGTGATGTGTTTTTGACCAACAAGGATGCCGTTCTAGATATTCTTGGACGTTTCACCGAGGAATTGTTTGTCTTGCAACGGGCCATCCGCATGGGAGATGGTGACGAGTTGTACGCTTATTTCATGCGCACCCGTGCGATTCGCCGTGGGATTATTGAGGCCGGACAGGATACGGCCGCGCCTGATTTTGGTCGCGTTGTGACAAAAAAGGACGGCTAAGTGTTGCCTCTGGCTCTCGCCGCCGTTCTGGCGATTGCAGGCGTGGCGCAGGCCGAGATGACTTTATCGCCTCGTTCGCCGCCGCGCCCCGCAGTAGGGTCGTCTGTGACCGGCGTTGTTGTAGTTCTCGCGCCAAGTGGTGCAACATTGCGACCTATGCCTCGTCCTGTAAGGATCGCGCGGATGTTGCAAACCGAGTCTGTTGCACCCTTGTTGCTGTCGCTTCAATCATTGAGATTGTCTAAGATCCGTCCGATGCCGCGTCCTGCGGTGCTTAGAAATCAAGTTCCGGCATTGCCGGTTTTGGCTCCCGTGTCGGAATCGGTTCAGTCTGAAAAAAATAATACGACTGACGGTTTTGTTTGTGGTGATCCTGAAATCAGGGGTGACGAGCTTGCACCGGTTAGATCAAAAGTCAAAGGCTGTGGTATTCTTGAACCTGTGCGTGTAACGTCGATCAACGGCATTTGGCTTCGTGGTCCGGTCATAGTTGAATGTTCTACTATGGTTGCGCTGAAGAAATGGATTGATAAGGGCATGCGGCCCACCTTTGTTAAAAAGGTGATTGAGTTGCAGATTGCTGGTACTTACGTTTGTCGCCCCAGCAACAACGTGCGCGGCAATAAGATCAGTGAACATGGGCGGGGCAAGGCTGTAGATATCTCGGCTTTTGTTTTTGCCGATGGCAGTGAGTGGACTATTTTAGGCAATTACAACCGTCACATCCGCAAGGCGTACAAGGCAGCTTGTGGTATATTTGGTACTACGCTTGGTCCTGGATCGGATGGCTATCACGAAGACCATCTGCATTTTGACACGGTAGGTTACCGCAATGGCCCTTACTGCCGCTAGAACAGTTTGGGTCACGGACCCAATGGCGCGGGGCCAAGGTTTATCCTGCTAGACTAGAACGATAGCCACACGTCTAGAGTCTTTGGCCCCGGCCTTGTGCTGGTGTTTGAGCGTGCGGTGGGCGTATATTGCGACAGCATGGCCTTTTATGTTGTGGCGGAGGACGATGTGAAAACGCTGAGAATTTTGCGCGAGTGTGAGTTGATCCCGTTGGTCTATATTGAAGAATGGCCGGATGTGATCATCATGGAGGGCTGCGCCTATTTAAATGCCACCACCGGCTGAGCGAGGGTCAAGGATATAGCTGATAGCTAAATCATTCCGTTGTGAGTAAGGGCGTTTTTGACCTAGTGAGGCGTGGCTTGGTCGGTTTTTCGACATCTAGGACGATTTCGCCGTCTTTTACTTTGACCCGTACTACGCCGCCTTTGACTAGTTTTCCGAAGAGAAGCTCCTCGGCCAGAGGCTTCTTGATGTATTCTTGAAACACGCGGCCAAGCGGGCGGGCGCCCATCTTGTTGTCATATCCTTTGTTCCCCAGCCAAAGCGCGGCTTCTTTGGTAAGTTCGATGTGAACGCCACGGTCTATAAGCTGCGTTTCGAGTGTCAGGACGAATTTATCGACCACTTGCAGGATGACTTCTTTGCTCAAGGGGGCAAAGGAAATCACCGCATCTAGGCGATTGCGGAATTCGGGTGTGAAGATTTTCTCAATGGCGGCTGTGTCTTCTCCTGTGCGCCGCTCGCGCCCAAAACCGATGGCCGATTTTGACATTTCTTGTGCACCGGCGTTTGAGGTCATAATCAGGATCACGTTGCGAAAATCTACCGTGCGACCGTTGTGGTCGGTTAGTTTGCCGTGATCCATGACTTGAAGCAGGATATTGTAGACATCCGGGTGGGCCTTTTCCATTTCGTCGAGCAGCAGCACGCAATGTGGATGTTGCTCGACGCCATCGGTCAGCATGCCGCCTTGATCAAAACCGATATAGCCTGGAGGGGCCCCGATGAGGCGGGAAACAGCGTGTTTTTCCATGTATTCTGACATGTCGAAGCGCAAAAGTTCCACACCTAGGCTGGAGGCGAGTTGCTTTGCTACTTCGGTCTTACCCACGCCCGTGGGTCCGGCAAATAGGTAGTTTCCGATGGGTTTTTCGGGCTCGCGTAGGCCTGCGCGGGCGAGTTTGATCGCGGAACATAGGGTTTGCACGGCCTTGTCTTGACCAAAAATGATCTGTTTCAGGGTCTTTTCGAGGTCGCGTAGGGTTTTGGTATCGTTCTTGGTCACGTTCTTGGATGGGATGCGGGCTATTTTTGCCACGACAGCCTCGATCTCTTTAGTGCCAAGGGTCTTGCGCTTTTTGTCTTCGGGCAGCAGGTGCTGGGCAGCACCCGCTTCGTCGATCACATCGATTGCAGAGTCGGGCATTTTGCGGTCGTGTATATAGCGTGCCGCGAGTTCTACTGCCGATTTGATGGCATCAGAAGTGTAGCGCAGGTCGTGATGTTCTTCGAAGTGCGGTTTTAGACCCATCAGGATCTTAATCGCATCGGGAACGGAGGGCTCGTTTACGTCGATTTTTTGGAATCGGCGCGCGAGGGCGCGGTCTTTCTCGAAGTGTTGACGGAACTCTTTGTAGGTGGTCGAACCCATGCAGCGCAGCTTGCCGCCCTGAAGCGCGGGCTTCAGAAGGTTGCTTGCATCCATTGCTCCGCCGCTGGTTGCGCCAGCGCCGATGATAGTGTGGATTTCGTCGATGAACATGATCGTGTCGGGACGATCTTCCATTTCCTTGATGACTGTTTTTAGGCGTTCTTCAAAGTCGCCGCGGTAGCGTGTGCCAGCCAGCAAGGCGCCCATGTCGAGTGAATAGATTGTGGTTTGGGCTAAAACCTCTGGCACTTCTTTCTTGACGATTTTCCAGGCGAGGCCTTCCGCGATTGCGGTTTTGCCTACTCCTGGATCTCCCACGAAAAGTGGGTTGTTCTTGCGACGCCGGCAGAGGACTTGGATTGCACGCTCTACCTCGGAATCGCGACCGATGAGGGGGTCAACATCGCCATTTTGGGCTTTAACGTTGAGGTCGATGCAGTATTTTGACAGGGCAGTTTCTTTAGCTTCGCTTGCTTCGGTTTTAGGCTTTTCTTGATACTCTTCCTCCCCGGAGATGGTTCGGGATTCGCTGTAAGATGGGTCTTTCGTTACGCCATGTGCGATGAAGTTGACCGCGTCGTAACGGGTCATGTCCTGCTCTTGTAGGAAGTAGGCGGCGTTTGATTCTCGTTCGGCGAAGATGGCGACGAGGACGTTGGCCCCCGTCACTTCGGTGTGGCCTGAAGACTGCACGTGGATGGCTGCACGCTGGATGACACGCTGGAATGCGGCGGTGGGAACTGCTTCGGATCCTTCGATGTCGGTGACCAGTTTCGAGAGATCATTGTCTATAAATTTGATAAGTGTTTTGCGCAGATCATCGAGGTTGACCGAGCACGCTTTCATAGTGTGGGCGGCATCGGGTTCGTCGATTAGGGCCAGTAGGAGATGCTCCAGCGTGGCGAGTTCGTGTCTGTGTACATTCGCCAGTGCCAAGGCGCTGTGAATGGCTTGCTCGAGGGTGGTTGAAAATGACGGCACGTTTTGGTGCTCCTGTCTTACGGATCGGGGAGGGTCTGCACAGCCCACTCCAACCGTTGCCTCATGTCCTTAGACATCGGCTTTATTTGCCGTACTTCAAGGACTATTTGGCGCTAATTTCAGTTTGTCGCCGATGGGTCACAAAAAGTGAATGAGCGGAGACGGTTTTTGTTGAGAACTTGTCCTTACGTGACCGGATTTCAGCGAAAACTATTACATCGGCGGCGGTACCAAGTGAAAGGTTGGCCCTGATTTCTGCACTTTGTGTGCGGAGAAAAGGGTTGGTTGCAAGTTCCGTGGAAAGCGCAACCTGTGCGGTGGGTTTATTCCGCTCGCGGAGGCTTGCCACCTCTTTTGAACGAGAGATAAGCGCCGCGTTTGTCGGTTCAATGGTCAGAGCAAAACAGATGTTGTCGGTGGTGTATTCGTGGCCCGAGCAGATCAGGGTTTCAGGTGGTAGAGCGGCCAGCTTTTGCAGCGAGGCGTGCATCTGGTCGGCGGTGCCTTCGAATAGGCGTCCGCAGCCTGCTGCCATGAGACTGTCTGCGGTGAAGGCGAGTTTTTCTTCCGGCAAGTGAAAAGCGATGTGGCCGACGGTGTGACCAGGAACGTCGATTACCTTGATGCGTTGTCTCGCAAAGGTAAAATCGCCGTTCAGGGCGGTGTCGAGCCGTGGTAGTCGGTGGGCATCGGTAGCACAACCTGATACGCGGGCACCCGTGGCGGCGACAAGTTGTGCGACGCCGTCTATATGGTCCCAGTGGTGGTGGGTGATCCAGATGTCGGACAGGCTCCATTCCCGATCAGCTAGCGCGGCGAGGATGTGGGGGACGGCTGCGGGTACGTCTATGCAGACTGTGGCTCCTGTGATGGGGTCGTGTAGGAGATAGGCGTAGTTGTCCTTGAGGCAGGGGATTGTTACCAGTTCAAGCGGCATGGTCTTTGTCTCTTTTTTTGCTATTTTGATGGCAGTCAGGACTGGTAAGGAAGTCAAGTACAATGCACCTTGATGTGCTTGATCTTAGAAATTTTTATTATCGCACGCAGCTTGGTCGTGTGACGCAGCGGGCGATCCGGGACCAGGTGGTTAAGCTATGGCCGGTGCAAACTGGGCAGACGGTGGCGGGTTTTGGTTTTGCGGTGCCGTTGCTGCGACCTTACATGACTGAGGCGCGGCGGGTGATTGGGTTGATGCCCGGTCCGCAGGGGGTGATGCCTTGGCCTGCCGGATTGGAGAATGTGTCGGTGCTTTGCGAGGAAGAGCATTGGCCCATCAGTACGGGGTTTATCGATCGGCTGGTGTTGATGCACGGGCTGGAAACTTCGGAACATCCGACTGAGGTGTTGCAGGAAGCACATCGTGTGCTTGGACCGGGAGGGAAGGTACTGTTTATTGTGCCGAACCGATCGGGATTATGGGCACGGCGGGACAGAACGCCGTTTGGGTTTGGTCGGCCTTATTCGATGACGCAGCTGGAAACTCAGTTGAAGCGGCATGGTTTTATGCCAGAGCGGACTTGTGCTGCGCTGTTTGTCCCGCCTGCGCAGGGGCGGTTTTGGCTGCGGACAGCGGATTTTTGGGAAGGTTGCGGACAGCGCTTTGGCCCTTGGCTGGCTGGCGGTGTTTTGATGGTGGAGGCGTCAAAGCAGGTTTACGCACCCAGAGGGGGCAGATTGGGCGCGGTGGTGCGTCGGCCGTTGCGTGTGCTGGAGGGCGTGGGAAAGGGCGTAGTGGAGCCTGCAATGGATGCTGGTGGTGGGGCCTTTCGTGTGCCTTAATTTTTTTTTTGTGATCATCCTTGGTTAGGTAGGGCTGTGATTGAGCTAAACATCTTTGAAGATAATTTGCGACTGCTTTACGGTGAGTACGGACGGTTGAGGCTGTGATCTTGGGCGGATCTTGTTCTAATTTTGGTCTTTTGTGGCAGCGGATTGCAGGAAAGTGTCGTAGCGGGTGGCTTATTTTAGATGCTCTAAGATTTGGTTTCAAACGTGATTGTAGTATGACCTAAGTGGTTGCGGGGTGCGTGTAGCTCTGCTAATGACGCGCCAAATTCATACCGACGTGCATATTGGTGCGCATCAATGGGATGCCTTGTCCACGGGTTAGTGGAACAAAGGCAAAAACAGCGGAAGGGTTGACGTGTCTGAACCAGCTTCGATCTCAACTGGCATCGCCGCAAGATATGCTACGGCGCTCTTCGAGCTTGTAAGAGAAGCGGGTAGTTTTAAGGCGCTTGAAGCGGATGTTAACGCGCTTTCTGCTGTTTTGGCTGTAAGTCCGGAATTTGTTGCAATGATTTGCTCACCTGTCGTGTCGCGCGATGAACAGGCGGGGGTGATTTCTGCGATTGCGGCTAAGATGGGTTTGTCGACCTTCATGGCGAACACGCTGGCAGTGATGGCGCAACAGCGCCGTTGGTTCGTGGTGCCCTATATGATTAATGATCTGATAGCTCGTATTGCTAATGAAAAGGGCGAAGTGACTGTTGAAGTAACTAGCGCTGCTGTGTTGAACGCTGATCAGGCACAGAAATTGGCTGCCACACTGAAGGCGCGGGTTGGCAAAGAAGTTAAATTGAAAACTGCCGTTGACGAGACACTTATCGGAGGCCTTGTCGTTAAGCTGGGCTCTACCATGATCGACACATCGATCCGGTCGAAGCTCGCGGCTCTCCAGAATGTAATGAAAGAGGTTGGGTGATGGGAATTCAGGCTGCTGAGATTTCTGCGATCCTGAAAGAGCAGATCAAGAACTTTGGCAAGGATGCTGAAGTAGCCGAAGTCGGCCGTGTTCTTTCGGTTGGTGACGGAATCGCTCGTGTGCATGGGCTGGACAATGTTCAAGCCGGTGAAATGGTTGAATTCCTTGGCGGTATTCGTGGGATGGCGCTGAACCTTGAAGTCGACAATGTCGGCGTTGTGATCTTTGGTTCTGACCAAGACATTAAGGAAGGTGATGTTGTTA
>JADZAO010000057.1 GCA_020852535.1 Paracoccaceae bacterium
ATCTTCCGACACACGTCGATTTCATGCGGATCCACGACGAATCACGGATCAACCTGTTCATCCACGTGAATTTCGAAAACGTCGATACCGCCCCTGGCATCAAGCGGGGCGGCACACTGACAATCGTCCGCGCAGAAGTCGAACTGGAAGTGCTAGCAGCCGACATTCCAGATCACATCACTGTTGATCTGACCGACCGCCAGATCGGAGACGTCATCCACATCAGTGACGTGACACTACCCGCAGGCGTCAAGCCCACGATCAACCGGAACTTCGTCATCGCCAAGATCGACGCCCCGACCGGTCTGGCAGCCAGCGTCGAAGAATGATCATTCAAACATAACAAAAAAGGCGCGAGGGCAACCTCGTGCCCTTTTTCTTTGCGGGCTTCACGCCGTGTCGCCTCTGCCTGATATCTTTCACGTTTATCATACCCGCACAGGAAAGAATCTCCAACCAACCATCCAGATCACAATTATTCTTGGTCTTGCAGCAGATATTCGCCTAGCCCGAGATGACGGACAAATCTAAACCAGCAGCTCCCTTCAAAGATGCCCCAGATGCCACCGCCAGCGCGCATCGTCCCGCAGTTCATGCATCACCTTGGCGCATAACTGCACGAGCTACTCGACACAAAAAAGGTGGTACAATCATTCGTCACCACTATGTCGATAAAGCCCAACATCCACTACTAAACGACCCATTAGAAAAGAAAAAACCTCTCGTCCTTGAGCAAACAGATCTCCACATAATGCAATACACGCAGCTCTCTTTGAATTAAGATTCAATCTAAGATTTTCCGCCGTCAAGGCTTGCACCATGCGCGGCAGTCGGGCATTGCAATGCGGGTCAAAGACAGGCAGCAGGCACATGAAACTCTTCGTCGGCCTCGGCAATCCAGGCACAAAATACGCAAACAATCGCCATAACATCGGCTTCATGGCGCTCGACCGTATCGCCGCCGATCATGGCTTCTCGCCATGGAAGGCACAGTTCAAAGGATTGACCAGCCAAGGCAATCTCGGCGGCCAAAAAGTATTACTGCTAAAACCCCAGACATTCATGAACGTTTCGGGCGAAAGTGTCCGCCCCGCGATGGATTTTTGGAAACTCACGGTCGCCGATATTACCGTCTTTCATGACGAGCTCGACCTCGCCCCAGGTAAGGCGCGCGTCAAAGCGGGCGGCGGCCATGCGGGTCACAACGGAATACGCTCCATCCATCAACACCTTAGCACCGATGCCTATGGCCGTGTGCGTCTTGGCATCGGCCATCCAGGTCACAAGGATGCCGTTGCCGCCTATGTGTTGAACGATTTTACCAAATCAGAACAGGACTGGCTTGACGACCTGATACGCGGCATCTCAGACGGGGCGGAAGCATTGGCCTCAGGCGACACCACGCGCTTCCTGAATACTATTGCACTCTACAATGCACCACCGCGCTCGTCCACCAAGACCGAGGACAAAAGAAAACCTCGCCCCGCGCCCGAATCTACCACCACCACACCAGCCGAAATACAGCCAAAAACCCGCACCAAAATACAAAAGCTGCTCGACAAGTTCCGCTAGGCACCGCCTAACCTAGCCAAAGCAATCAAAACCGCAGCGAATTAAATTACCAAGAGAACCTGACAGCTCATCTCAGCCAAAATTACCAACTTAAACAAAGCCCCGCAGCTTTGCGGTATTCCTTGTATTAAAATACAGTACGCCTAACGGCAACCAGCAAGCATGTCCCTCAACCCAAGCGTGGCCATAACGCCTTATCCCACAAGTGCTCGGCCCCTTCCCCTCTGCATTCTCTTCTGGCATACCAACTGCGTTTCATAAGGGGGCAAATCATGCACGACATCCGCACCATTCGCGAACATCCTGTTGCCTTCGACGCAACCCTTGGCCGTCGCGGTCTGCCCCCCACCTCATCCCAGATACTCGCTCTCGACGAATCTCGCCGCGCTAAGATACTTGCTGCCGAAATCGCACAAGCCGACCAAAATCGTGCTTCAAAGGACGTGGGCACCGCCAAGGCTGACGGGAACAATGCCGAATTCGAACGCCTCCGCAAACTCGTGGCTGAAAAGAAAGCCGAAGTTACACGCCTAAACGCCGAAGCCGTCGAAGAGGACGAAGCACTGCGTGCACTCCTCCTCACCATACCAAACCTACCGCTAGACGATGTTCCCACCGGACGCGACGAGAATGACAATGTCGAGCTCCGCCGTTGGGGCACCCCACGCAGGTTCGACTTCACCCCTGTCGAACATTTCGACATCAAGGGCGTTAAGCCGGGTATGGATTTCGAAACTGCTGCCAAACTCTCCGGCGCACGCTTCGTCGTGCTCAAAGGCGCGGTCACCCGCGTCCACCGTGCACTAGCGCAATTCATGCTAGACACGCACATAACCGACCACGGCCTTATCGAAATGTGGACACCCGTTCTGGTCAAGGAAGGGGCGATGTATGGCACCAATCAGCTCCCAAAATTCGCCGAAGACAGCTATCAGACCACCAACGAATTCTGGCTCATCCCCACCTCTGAAGTCACCCTCACAAACAGCGTCGCAGACGACATCCTCGACGAAAGTGACCTGCCAATCCGCATGACCGCTCACACTCAATGCTTCCGTTCCGAAGCGGGCAGCGCGGGCAAGGACACCACTGGCATGCTGCGCCAACACCAGTTCGAAAAAGTCGAGATGGTCTCAATAACCACGCCAAAAACCAGTATAGAAGAACATGAACGCATGACGGCTTGCGCCGAAGCAATCTTACAAAAACTCAACCTGCCCTACCGCACCATCGTACTTTGCACCGGCGACATGGGTTTTGGTGCCCGTAAAACTCATGATCTCGAAGTCTGGCTACCGGGTCAGAACCGCTACCGAGAAATCTCCTCCGTCTCGGTATGCGGAGATTTCCAAGCCCGCCGCATGAACGCCCGCTATCGTCCTGCAGGCGGCGGAAAGCCGGAATTCGTTCATACCCTCAACGGCTCGGGCCTCGCCGTGGGCCGTTGTCTGATTGCGGTCCTCGAAAACGGCCAACAAGCTGATGGCTCGATCGACCTACCCGCAGTCCTCTATCCCTATCTCGGAGGCAATACCCGCATCGCAGCAGACGGTTCTCTCGCATGAGCCACTTCCGCGCCCGCGTCCTCCTACTCGCCACCCTCGCCTTCGGCGCAGCGCCGCTACTGACACCGCCCTTCACAGGCTACGAACCGACGCAATTCCCTGTCGTGATCACCCACCCTTCTATCCAACCCGCAGGCTACGCTTTTTCGATCTGGAGCTTGATTTACCTCTGGCTTATCGCTCACGCCGTGCGCGGCCTATGGAAGCACCCCGAAGACCCTGTCTGGGATCGCCCCCGTCTGCCGCTGACAATCTCCCTTGTTTTGGGTACTACATGGCTATCGCTAGCAAATGCCTCTCCAATAACGGCTGGCCTAACAATCTGGATCATGGCAGGAACCGCCCTCGCCGCATTCCTCCACACCACAACCGATACCGACCGCTGGCTTGCATCAGCCCCTGTGGCAATTTTTGCAGGCTGGCTCTCCGCCGCAGCCGCTGTCTCGACCGGAATCATCATCTCAGGCTACGGCCTCCTGACCGACACCGCCTCGGCCCTCACCATGCTCGCTCTCATCCTTGCCATTGCCATAACTATCCAGACCCGCAAACCGACCGTCCAGATCTACGGCCTCACCGTCATCTGGGCGCTCTTAGGCATAATCGCGGCCAACTGGAACTCCAACCCGACAGTCGCCTACACTGCTCTCGCCGACATTGCTGTCATTGCCGTAACAATCGGACTCACCCACCACAAAACATAGACAAACGTTCGACACGCTAGTTTGGCATTTTTTCTCAAAAATATCATATATAAATCAAGTTATTATTATAAAATCTCCGACACTGGCAACTCGCACCATGTCTAAAATCTCTCACCAACAGTCATTCCCGCACGAGCAAGAGTCTCATATCAACATAAGAAAAACTTTGAGAGGTCCAAGCCTTCACGGGTAAGGATCCCTCAGTCTTTATTTTTCCACCCACCATCAGTGTGCTTGCGCAACCGGCTCGGAGTGTGAAATTTCCGATCCTTGAATGGGTTCTTATCACTCTGAGATCGGAACATGATCCGAATCGGGGTCCCCGGCATTTCAAAATGATCGCGCAAACCATTCACCAGATAGCGTTTATAGCTGTCGGGCATCTCGTCTGGCCGCGAGCACATAATCACAAACCCCGGGGGTCGCGCTTTAACCTGTGTCATGTAGCGCAATTTGATACGATGCCCGCCCGGAGCTGGCGGCGGATGTGCCTCGGTCATGGCACCAAGCCATGTATTGAGCCGCGCCGTAGTAATGCGCTTATTCCAAATGTCATGCGCGCGCCGGATCGCATCATGCAAACGGTCTAAGCCACGCCCCGTTTTAGCAGAAACCGTGATCAACGGCGCGCCCCGCAACTGCGGAAGCAGCCGCTCAAACATCTCTTTCAGCTCAGCCAGTTTTTCTTGTTTCTCATATTCCAAATCCCACTTATTCACCGCAACAACCACCGCCCGCCCCTCAGTCTCGGCAAAATCAGCGATACGTAGGTCCTGAACTTCAAAGGGAATTTCCACATCCAGCAATACGACCACAACTTCGGCAAAACGCACTGCCCGCAAGCCATCAGCCACCGACAACTTCTCCAGCTTCTCGGTCACCCGTGCTTTTTTGCGCATACCTGCCGTGTCGAAAATCCTAACCGGAGTTCCCTGCCACTCTGCCCGTACCGAAATCGCGTCCCGCGTGATCCCCGGTTCCGGCCCCGTCAACAACCGATCCTCACCAATAATCTTGTTAATAAGGGTCGATTTTCCAGCATTAGGTCGCCCGATCACCGCAATCTGCAAAGGTTTCTTTGCTGTCGGCCTATGCTCCGTCTCATTGATCTCATCCTCAGCCAATTCTTCAGGCACATCGACTTCAACTTGCGGTGTGTTTTCAGCCTCGCGCTCAGCGAATTCTTCAACCAACGGATGAAGCAAACGGTATAAATCGTCCATACCTTCACCATGCTCGGCCGACATACGCACCGGCTCACCCAAGCCAAGCGACCACGCTTCAATCGCACCGCTATCGCCTGCGGCTCCTTCTGCCTTGTTTACACCCAAGACCACCCGTGCCGATTTCTTACGCAGGATATCTGCAAAAGCTTCATCCGAAGGAGTCACACCCACGCGCCCATCAATCAAAAACAACGAGATATCCGCCATCTCTACTGCCCGTTCGGTCAGCCGCCGCATCCGGCCCTGAAGAGAATCGTCGGTAACTTCTTCCAAACCCGCTGTATCGATCACCGTAAAACGCAAATCAAACAGCCGCGCATCACCCTCACGCAAGTCACGGGTAACACCGGGTTGGTCGTCGACTAACGCCAGCTTGCGTCCAACCAGACGGTTGAACAACGTGGACTTTCCCACATTGGGTCGCCCGACTATGGCTAGGGTAAAGCTCATCCTAGGCGTCCTACGTTCAGCAAGCTGTCCGCATACACGCCACAGCCATCAACGAAAAGCGTGAAGTTGTCCGCTGGCACTCACGATATATAGCATGCCACCCGCCAGCGCAGGTGCCGAAGCTGCTCCGCTAGGGATTTCCGCCCCACCGACAAGCGTTCCGTCCACCGGACTAAACAAGCGCAACTGCCCGTCACCGCCAGCAACAACCAAACGTCCACCAGCTAAAACCGGCCCAAACATAGGGGCAATAGCTTTACGATTCTTGGCCTTATCCTTCAAGAAATAGGGCATATCGACAGCCCAGATTTCCTCGCCCGTAGCCGCATCCAGTCGTACCAGACGGTTTTCGTCATTGACGACAAAAACAGACCCGCCCACAACTAAGGGCGGGTTAAGCGCCCCTTCGTTGGCAGTCCAGACGCGCATACCATTTGACATATCGAGCGATGCCATGCGCCCAGAAGCCGTGCCAACAAACATTCGTTGACCATGCACCACCGCATCACCCGTCACGTCCGTCACGCCCGCATAGGCACGGCCAACACGCTGCCCCGCAATCGAAGTTTGCCAAGCGTGCAAACCACTTTTTTTCAACGCCGCCAGCAAACCGCCGCCGGCAAAGGGAAACAGCACCAGCGTATCACTAACCGTCGGCCCTGCTGAACCGACCATACCAATCATCCCCACCGGCCCCGCAACAGTCCACATCACCCGCCCCGTATCGGCCTTCACAGCCCAGCCGGACCCATCACGACTGACGACATAAACCACACCATCCTCGACTGCGGGCATACCGGTCACGGGGCTATCTAGACGCTGCCGCCAAATCACTGCTCCGTCTTCGGCCCGCAGGGCGACCAATTCTCCATAGCCAGTAGCAGCATAAATCACCCCGTCCGCCGCTGCGATTCCGCCACCAGAAATACCACCGTCGCGATCGAAATTTGCCGTTAGGTCAGACGCCCAAATTACCGCACCGTACACGCTCGTAGCCTGCACATGCGCATTTGAATCCATTGTAAATACACGACCGCCCGCCACGACAGGCGCCGCCGAAATCCTGTTCTTACGGCTATTTCCCTGCCCGATATTTGCGGTCCACACCAGCTGCGGAATAGCAGAAAGCACCCCGTTAGGTCCCGCATGACGTACATTGCCGCCACGATGAGTCCAGTCTGCATTAGCAACCACGGAAGGAATACTGATCGGCTCGGCACGGTTTTTCACTCGATCCAGCGGAGCCACCGGAGCGGGTCGCCCCTTAACAGGCATCGAGGCATCCAAATCAACTCGCACCGGAAATCGCTCGCCCGACAGGATTACTTCGCGGTCACATCCCGCGAACACCGAAAGGACTGCCAGAGCTGAGATCAATCCAATAAGATTGTGCTTCACGCCACGGTTCCCAATCTTCACTCCACCTTGGACGTTCGACACAACATCAACCTGCATCGTCTTCCTGCGCAGCAGGCTCTTGGGATACGCTAGCAGGTTGCACCTCGCCACCCAAGGCCACGATGAACTTTTCAACCCGCGACCGTAAACCTGCGGGGGCTTTCTGGTCCTTCAAAAGCGCATTCAGTGCCGCGATAGCCTCGTCAGTCTTTTTTTCCTCGACCAGCAGATAAGCCATCTGCTCCAACGCAAGCACGCGGAACGGACGACCAGGCGCTGCGATTGAATCAAGCGCGGAGCGTCGATCAGCAACCGGTACATCGGTGCCTTGCACTAGAACAAGGCGCAACGTCGCCAGATCACGGTAGTTTTGCGGCTTACTTATGTCATTTGCAAGATCATTCAAAGCAGTTATGACCGCCTCGCGGTCGGTCTCAGGATCCGACGCCAGCAAAAGTTGTAGTACCGCTTTATGGTCACCATCAGCAGCAATTACACCAAGCGCATCACGCTGTTTTTTCATATCGCTCAGATTGAGCGCATCCCGAACGGAATCTCCAAATTCCTCAGCCCGCGCATCTGCAATCGATTTGCGCCATTCATTATAGGTCTCACCGCCGACGATGAAGACAACAACAATCGCCCCGATCCAGCCATATTTGCGAAACACCGCGAAAAGCCGATCGCGGCGTACCTCTTCGGTCACTTCGTCGATGAAACCATCAGGATTGCTCACGAGCCTCTCCAGTCCTTTTATTTCACCTTACACGCAAGCGGGTTTCCTTGCCAAGCCCACGCCAACCGCGCATTTATCCCCGCAAACAATTTACCCCGACCAACACACCTCTTAAATTTTCACCACCTGCACCCTATAAAAATTGGCCGTTATGTATGGAATAAAGTATTTCATAATTAAGATTTCTCGTTTGAGCTTTGTTACTTAGAGCTATTTGATCTTCAACCTCGTCAGCCACCTGTCCCAT
>JADZAO010000058.1 GCA_020852535.1 Paracoccaceae bacterium
CCGCAAGAAGCAGATAATCCCTGCGTTGAAACTATAATTTCTCAAATATTCAGACCAAGGTAAAACCGCAAAAGCCAATTTTCTTAGAATAAACCAAGCAACCAACAATCAAAAACTAGGTGCCACAAAGATAAGCAAACGATGCGAAAGGCACGCCATGACCAATCTGATCGACAGCCTCGCCACCATTTCCGAACACTATGATGCCATCTTCTGCGACCTCTGGGGCTGCCTGCACAACGGCAAGGCTGCCTATCCCGAAGCCATCGCCGCCCTGCACGCCTTCAAAGCCAAAGGCGGCACCGTGCTTTTGCTGACCAATTCCCCGCGCCCTACCAACAGCGTCGCAACCCAGATTACCAACCTAAAGGTACCGCGCGATTGCTGGGATGCCATCGTTTCTTCAGGCGATACCGCCCAATACGGATTATTTTCCGGCGCTGTCGGCCAACGCATATACCACATCGGCGCGCCAAAAGACCTGACCTTCTTTCAAGATATTCCACACGACCTCACCCCCCTCGCTGCAAAAACCCGCGTCACCCTCGTCCCGCTAGCCGAGGCGCAGGGCGTCGTCTGCACTGGCCTTTTTGACGACACAACTGAAACCCCAGAGGACTATCACGCTACGCTATTGCAAATGAAGACCAACGGCCTGACCATGCTCTGCGCCAATCCCGACTTAATCGTCGACCACGATAACCGCCGTCTATATTGCGCGGGAGCCCTCGCTGCTACTTATGAGAAAATGGGTGGTACCGCGCTATACTTCGGCAAGCCCCATCCACCAATCTACGACCTCGCCCGCCGTCGACTAACGCGGCTTACCAACAAAGACAACCCGCGCATCCTATGCATCGGCGACGGGATTAACACCGACGTAGAAGGCGGCATCGCCGAAGGGCTAGATACGCTGTTTGTCACAGGAGGAATTGCCGCCTACGAATTCGGCCCAAATGCCAACGCACCAGACAAGGTCAAACTCGACGCATGGCTAGCCGAGCGGCAGCAATATGCGACCTATGCCATCCCATTTCTAAGGTAGCTTTATAATAATATTATAAAATAATTCACGGTTTAAAATATTTATTCTCAATCCTATTACGTCATGCCAAAACATTGACTACGGGACTACCAACGTCAATCAATATCATTTCCGTATTTGCAAGCGCCATCGACAACAAGCACTACAACACGATCTAAATTGCAGACCTCAAATCGGCACGACCCGCTCGCTAAGTACTCAAAAGGGTAATTGACCAAAAAATCAAAATATTTTGGGAAGGATATCCCGACCATTACCCCTGTACCTTGGCGTTCTTACACGCAAGAGATCATCTTCGAAGGCTGCTTGCCCACGGCAGGCTAACTGCACGCCCAATCTCGGTACAGATCAGCAGACAGCTTGCCGGTCACGGCACAGTCTAGCTTAAGCCAAAGCCTAAAATTCATGGACCCGTCGACCCCTGCAATACCATGCACGCCAAGATCAATGTAACCACCATAGACCACGCCAAGCGCCGCGTCACCCTTGAAACCCATCGCGCCGTGAGTAATAGGGTTGTTCTGAAGGGCGAAGCGCTGGTTCTAGCGCCAAGCCGCAAGCTAGACTGACAAGGCGCGGCCTACCCCCGCGCGACAGGACAAGATGCGCGTTCACCACCATTGGCAAGACCTCCCCCCCAATGCTCGCGGCGCGAGCGTCGCGATGGGAAATTTCGACGGCGTGCATCTGGGCCACCGCTCAGTAATCGACCTTGCCCGCACTGCAGCTCCCTTGGGCGTGGCAACCTTCGAGCCACATCCACGTCAGGTATTCAACCCGTCCGCTCCCCCTTTCCGGCTCATGAACGCCGAATCCAGCGCTAACCGTCTGGCAAAACTAGGCGTAAAAGAACTTTACAAACTACCCTTCGACGCCAAGCTCTCGTGTCTGACGCCCGAAGATTTTGCCCGTCAGGTGCTGGTCGAAGGCTTGAACGTAAGCCACGTCGTCATAGGCGCCGATTTCCGCTTCGGTCAAGGACGCAGTGGAACGGCAACTGACCTTTCTCACCTAGGACAGAAACTCGGCTTTGCCGTGACAATCGCACCTCTGCTGGCACTCGACGATCAGGAAATTTCCTCGACTGCCATCCGCCAAGCCCTGACCGACGGACAGCCCCGTACAGCCGCCGCCATGTTGGGCCACTGGCACCGCATTGAAGGCGAGGTAATCCATGGTGAAAAGCGCGGACGCAGACTCGGATACCCTACAGCCAATATGTCAGTCGCGGGGCTGCATCTGCCGCGCCTCGGCGTCTATGCTGTGCGGGCCGATGTACTGACCGGCCCGCAAGCAGGCAGCTACATAGGCGCAGCAAACCTTGGTTTGCGACCGATGTTTGGGACGAATCAGCCCAATCTCGAAACCTTCCTACTCGACTTCAAAGGAGACCTTTACGGACACCACCTGTCGATTGGCTTTGTCGATTATCTACGCCCCGAATTAAAGTTCGACGGATTGCCCGCACTGATCACCCAAATGGAGGCAGATTGCGCAAAGGCGCGAGAAATTCTGTCCGCGCTTCAGCTATCATCTCCGTACAAGCGAAGATAATACTAATAGCATCCCCTTCCATTCTTTCTGCCCAATAGGCGCTTTCCCATCATGACTAATAAACTCCGTCCGCGCTTTTGGGAAACCATCCCCCTTACCAAGATGACTCCGGCAGAATGGGAAGCACTTTGTGACGGCTGCGGCAAATGCTGCATGAACAAGATCGAATACGAAGATACAGGCAAAGTCGATTTTACCCGCATCGCCTGTCGCTTATTTGACGATGCCACTTGCCGCTGCACGCAATACCCAATCCGCCACCAGTTCGTGCCCGATTGCGTACGTTTAACACCAGAAACCCTGCCAAAAATCGCCTACTGGATGCCCACCACCTGCGCCTACAAGCGCTTGCACGAAGGCAAGACGCTACTCGAATGGCACCCGCTGGTCACCGACGATCCCGAAAGTACCCACATTTCTAACCATTCCATGCGCAACCAAACCGTACCGGAATACGAGGTAGATGAAGAAGACTGGAACGATTACATCATCGAAAGCCAAGCCTAACATGTTTTTCACTTCAGACGACATCTCCAGCGCTCAAG
The DNA here is from genome assembly GCA_020852535.1 of Paracoccaceae bacterium. Lineage (GTDB taxonomy): Bacteria > Pseudomonadota > Alphaproteobacteria > Rhodobacterales > Rhodobacteraceae > Paragemmobacter. The sequence goes on from JADZAO010000058.1 coordinate 3,145, forward strand.
CAAAAATCATGGCTACCCTATTGAAACCCAATCGCAAGCTATAACCAAAGCTATTACCGCGATCAGAGCATGACCTAAATCACCACCAACATCCGACAGATATTCGCGTTACTCGAAAACTTTCCACGTTTTAAGGGGAGGCGCACGTAGATCTCGCGTATCCACTTCCAGCTTTGTAGCGAGAATAATCTCACCGATGCTCATGTTGGTGGGTTCGTTATCGTAGATCCAGATCCATTCAGTGTCAGACTATTCATACCGAACCGTTCTTTTGTAGCACCCAACATAGGCGTTCTGCTGAACTTTTCAGGCTTGATATAAGTCATCAAGATTGAACTAACCTATTCCGGGTCGTTATCAAGCCTGATCACCAAAAGTGCGCTTGTCACCAATATGCACAACACGTGCAGCGGTAGCGATGAACAATATCTCCAAAGCACTCCATATCTCGTGCACTATACTAGAATTCCGTGCAGATCTGGCCCCATCCGACCACAAAGCAACCTTCGACCCGCAACACCCACCGCCGTATCCAGCGGGAAATCGACCCTGTCGAACAAGACGCTACAAAACATGGATTATACCCTACTCTATAGTATCAACGTCTTAAAAAAAAATTAGATCAAAGCTAGAAACCTCATAAAAGAGATCACCAATCCACAGATGTGAGTCTCCCCTGCCACACCAGCCCAGCCCCATATTATTCACCTGTCGGTTCCCTCTAGCCGAAACACCAGCCTTTCCACTATAATCTATCTCGATAACGGGAGATAAACCCGCCTTTACGAGGCAGGCAACGACCAACAAGCAAGGGAGGGGGCCAATGCGCTGCCCATTCTGCGGTAATATTGACACCCAAGTCAAAGACTCTCGCCCGGCCGAGGATCACGTCTCGATCCGCCGCCGCCGCTTTTGCCCCGCCTGTGGCGGACGTTTCACCACTTATGAACGCGTGCAGCTGCGCGACCTCGTAGTGATCAAATCGTCGGGAAAACGCGAAGACTTCGACCGTTCCAAACTCGAACGCTCAATCAGAATCGCCATGCAAAAAAGGCCAATCGAGCCCGAACGCATCGACCAAATGATCTCTGGCATCGTACGCAGGCTCGAAAGCCTAGGCGAAACCGACATCCCGTCGAAAGTAATCGGCGAAATCGTAATGGAAAGTCTCGCCCGTATCGATACCGTAGGTTACGTACGCTTTGCATCAGTCTACAAGAACTTCCAGGCGGCGGACGATTTCGACAAATTTGTCAGCGAACTCCGCCCCAACACCGCGACGGACGAGTGAGCGATACCGACCACATGTCCCACGCCCTCGCGCTGGCTGCGCGAGGACTCGGCCAAACATGGCCCAATCCGGCAGTCGGCTGCGTAATCGTCAAAAATGATCGCATCCTCGGTCGTGGCTGGACGCAACCTACAGGACGCCCCCACGCAGAACAAATGGCACTAGATCAAGCCAAAGCTTTGGCAAAGGGCGCCACAGCCTACATCACCCTAGAGCCTTGCGCCCATCACGGCAAAACGCCCCCCTGCACCGAAGCTCTAATCAGAGCAGGAATCGTCCGCGTCGTTAGCGCCCAGACCGACCCAGATCCCCGCGTGTCGGGAAAAGGCCACGCACTGCTTCGCGCTGCGGGCATCGACATTACCGAGGGCGTTCTAGAAGCACAGGCCCGCGCCCTGCAAGCAGGCTTCATCAAACGCGTGACCAAAGGCCTCCCCTTCATCACACTCAAATTTGCAGCCACCCTTGACGGACGCATTTCCACTGCCACGGGCGAAAGCCGCTGGATCACAGGCCCCGCTGCTCGCCGAGCAGTCCATGCCATGCGTATGACACATGATGCTGTAATGACCAGCAGCGCCACCGCCATTGCCGACGACCCCGAACTGACCGCGCGCGAGATCGGTGCAACACACCAACCCATACGCATCCTCCTTGATGCGCAACTCAAGCACAGCCCGCACAGCCGCCTCGGCCAGACCGCCGCGCAAAATCCCGTCTGGGTGCTACACAGCGCTGCCGCCTCCGCCGCCAATCGCGTAGCATGGCAAGCAACGGGTGCCCACCTAATCGAAGTGCCTGCCATCAGCGCGCATCTGAACCTAATCGAAGCCGCCCGAACCCTTGCAGATCAAGGTCTCACCCGTATACTCATCGAAGCTGGCGGCACCCTCGCCGCCGCTCTCATCCGCGCAAACCTTGTTGACGAACTCGTCTTTTTCACCGCAGGCTCCCTCATAGGGTCCGAAGGCATACCGGTACTCGGCCCTCTTGGCCTGACCGCTCTCGCAAAAGCCCCCCGCCCAAAGCTAATCAGCACCGAAATTCACGGACCAGACGTCCTCACACACTGGCGTTTCTGACCCCGCTTTCATACTGACACAAATACATTGTGAGAGTGAACAATCCCAACTCGGCTAGAAAGCACCAATGCCCACACTCGGCGCCGATTTCCAAAACGCCATGTACACGCAAAGTGCCTGCCCTCACTCTCAGAGCGCCACGTTTTCTCCAACCACGAAAGCTTATAAAATACCAAAATTACGTCGAGATCCTTCACCTGCATCATCCTATGCAAATAACCAATCTCTATTATCCGATCCTTTTCTGATTTTAGGCACCTATATTAGACATGCAGTCGCATTCGATGACATCAGCAGATATAGTAAGTTACGACTCTTCAAACGTCAGAGGTTCTGATGCAACAATACCATGATGCGCTTCGCATCGTCCTGTCGCAAGGCACGCGCTCGACCGACCGCACGGGCACCGGCACCATTTCGTATTTTGGGCTGCAAAACCGCTACCCGCTGGCTGACGGCTTTCCCCTCGTCACCACCAAAAAACTGCACCTGCGCTCAATAATCCACGAACTTTTATGGTTTCTGAACGGCGACACCAACATCGGCTACCTCAACAAATACGGCGTCACAATCTGGGATGAATGGGCCGACGAGAACGGCGACCTCGGCCCCATATATGGCCATCAATGGCGCGATTTCGGAGGTGTCGACCAAATCACCGACCTCGTAGAAACTATCCGCAAAAATCCCGATTCACGGCGCCTGATCATTTCCGCATGGAACCCACCCGACGTGCCGCAAATGGCGCTACCGCCCTGTCATACAATGTGGCAAGTTCGCCTCCTTGGCGGCAAGTTACACCTACAACTCTACCAGCGCTCAGCCGACATGTTCCTTGGCGTACCCTTCAACATAGCCTCCTACGCACTACTTACGGTCATGCTTGCCCATGTAACGGGTTATGAACCAGGCGATTTCATTCATTCAATTGGTGACGCACATATCTACCTCAACCACATGGAACAAGTCGAAGCCCAACTCAGACGCAATATACGCCCATTGCCCAAGCTAGAGATCACTCGCAAAGTCCAGTCGATCTTCGACTTCAAATACGAGGATTTCGTGGTTCGAGGCTATGATCCACATCCCACGATCAAAGCTCCTGTGGCCATCTAATGCTCACCATCATAGTCGCCCGCGCCCGTAACAACGCCATCGGCAAGGCGGGAGATATCCCATGGCATGCCCCTGAGGACCTAGCCGCATTCCAACGCGAAACCACAGGCGGCGCGCTAGTCATGGGTCGCCGCACATGGGAAAGCCTGCCCTTCAGACCGCTCAAAAACCGTCTTAACATTGTCGTCACCCGCGACACATCACTTTGGGAAACCACCGCCACATCGCCCGAAGCCGCACTTACAATCGCCCGCAAGGCCGGCCACACTCGCCTCTACGGCATCGGTGGCGAAGCAATCTACCGTGCTCTTCTGCCACTAGCTGACCGCCTACTAATAACCGAAAACAACCTTACGATCGAGGATGCAGACACCTTCTTCCCCAATTTTGACATGACAAAGTGGCGAATAATCTACGAACACCAGCTACGTAAAAGCGGACCAGAATGTGTGCTAACGGAGTGGGTACGCGCCTGAAGCCCAGATAAAACACGCCGATACGCGTTTTGTGTCCGATTAGGGCTAAGACAACAAGGCAGAAAAAAGTCATCAAACCGATTAACAAACATACCCCCGCACACGCTCCATACACCATCCGGACCAATTTCTGACCACCCGCTTAAGCAAGTCTATACGCGCACGTCCACAATGCTTTGCCTCATCAAGCGCTTTGCCATCGGCAATCGTTTGAGCCCTGCTCTCTCTGCCAGCATCTGCGACCCTTACGCAGTGCTTCACGCCATTGCTTAACCCTATACTACGCGTGAAGTGCTGAGATGCCCCACCAAGCTCTTGCCCCCCTGTCATGCAGCTGTGGCTCAATACAAAACACACATAAGCCACAAACAGAGAGGCAAGTATAACTCAGCAGTCTCGCCCTAACGTGCGCA
>JADZAO010000059.1 GCA_020852535.1 Paracoccaceae bacterium
GCAGAGGGTCGTGAGTTCGAATCCCACCGCCCCGACCATTTTACGCAATATTATCTTGACCGGTTCAGAAAAAGGCGGAAATTTAATATTGGGATATTCGTAGAAAGTTCTCTGCTGCTTAAGATATCTAACGCATTCTCGTGTTTCCAGCACAACAAATCTACGAAGCAGAGGGTACATTCGCTACTTTTTAGTTTGCAGTTACTGAATTCCTTGCCGATTATCGCTTTCAGCCTATCGGCCTTATTGTATTTGCGCAGCGTGGTGAAGCCAATCACATCAGATTAATTAAGGCATTTCTAGGGCATAGCGTACGAAATCAGTTCTATTTGTGACCAAGGGTATTTTTTTCTAAGATTGATACCCGGGTAGGGCTCTTAAGACGATTAGTGCGGAAATGACATAATAGTAAAGTGTAGCGTGTCCGTGAGGGGAATTGCCGTTTAAATAAAGGTCGGGTTGCGGTTGACACAGAATAGCTCGAGCCAGAAGTCTTATTTAGTCGGTCAAGATGACGATATCGATATACTGGGACGTCTTACTACTGTGTCAGCAGGGAAAATATTCTACTGGCCAGTGTTATAGCCAGTACTTAGGCAGCCTTTCAGCCCACGACAAAAATGTGCCTAGATAGCAGATAAGAACGGCAGGCATGACCCGTAGGGAAGCCTAGAGCATGGGCTATACTTTCTCGGGGTAGTAGGTCAGAAGACGAAGGGCGTTGAGGGTTACGAGAACGGTTGCACCCGTATCAGCGAGGACCGCGATCCACAGCCCGGTCAAGCCTAATATTGAGGTAACTAGAAAGACTGCCTTCAGTCCTAGTGCAATGGCGATGTTTTGGCGGATGTTGCTCATTGTTGCGCGGGCTAGGCGGATCGTGGCAGGGATGTCGGTTACCTTATTGCGAAGTATAGCCCCGTCCGCTGTTTCCAGCGCGACATCGGTACCTGAGCCCATGGCGATGCCGACCGTGGCCTGTTTTAGGGCCGGGGCATCGTTGATGCCATCACCCACCATCATGATGCCACCTTGCACTGCCATTTTGCGTATAAAGGCAAGTTTATCTACGGGTAGCATCTCGGCGCGGAATTCTGCACCAATGCTGGCCGCGATGGCTGCGGCAGTGCTGTTGTTGTCACCAGTCAGGACCGTTGGCATGATCCCAAGGGCTCGAAGTTGGGAGACGGCTTCGATGGCGTCGGTACGAAGTTCGTCACGTAGGGCAATTAAGCCGAGGCAAGAACGACCGACAAAAAGGACCACGACCGTCTTGCCTTCCCCTTCTAGGGCAGAGACGCAACGGATCCAGTTCTCTCTCAGTGCGCCTTTTTCTACAGCGTGGCGGGGACTCGCGACAGTCAAGATTTCGCCTTCTACATCTGCCGTCACACCCTTGCCGGGAATAGTCTTCGCTCCATGGGCCTGCGGGATAGATATACCCTCCGCGCGCTGCAAGATGGCTTTTGCGATGGGATGACTCGATCCCGTCTCAATGGCGGCGGTAAGACGTAGTACCTCCTCCTCGGGCCGATCGATGGCAATAATGTCAGTCACCTGCGGACGTCCATGGGTGAGGGTGCCAGTCTTGTCGAAGGCTACTTGCGACACGGATGCCAGTGCCTCGATTACCGCACCTCCCTTCAATAGAAGTCCGCGTCGTGCACCAGACGAAAGAGCTGAAGCAATGGACGCTGGAACCGAGATAACCAGCGCACAGGGACAGCCAATAAGAAGAAGTGTTAGGCCACGATAAATCCATGTTTGCCAGTCTGCCTCTGTCACAAGCGGTGGCATGATGATCACTATGATCGAAAGGCCGACGATGAATGGCATATACCAGCGACTGAACCGATCAATAAAACGCTCTGTCGGTGCACGTGCTTCCTCCGCTTCCTCGACTAGGCGAATGATGCGTGCAATGGTGTTGTCTTCGGCAGTTTTTGTCACTTGGATTTGCAGTGCGGCGTCTGTTGCGATGGATCCTGCAAAGACGGATTCGCTTGGACCGCGCGTGCGGGGCATGCTTTCACCGGTTACGGGGCTTTCGTCGATTCCCCCTGTGCCGTTGATGATTTCGCCATCAGCAGGAATGCGATCACCCGGACGCACGTACACAATCTGGCCGATGGACAGTTGAGCTGCAGGGATCTCACGCAACTGGCCATCTAATTCAACGAAAGCTGTTTTTGGCACGAGGCGCGTGAGCGCGCGGATGCCGTTGCGTGCGTGATTGGCGGCGACTCCTTCCAAAAACTCGCCTACTGCGAAGAGGAAGATGACGAGTGTGGCTTCTTCTGCCGCGCCGATGGCTAAGGCACCGGCCGCGGCGAAAGTCATTAAGCTTTCAATTGTAAAAGGTTGCCCGAGTCGGAGTGCTGCCCAAGAATGCCTTGCGATTGGCATGAGGCCGCAAAGGCAAGCCGCGACGAAGGCCATGGCCCCGATAGGACCGGGTAAAAAAAGTTTCACGCCCCAAGCGATGGCCACAAATGTGCCCGTAAGAAGGGCGAACCGGCCCTTGGTCGTTTGATACCAGTGCGACTTGTTTGGCAAGTCACGAGCGAGATCCGTCTCAAGAGGCTTTCCCGAATCTTCAAGCCCAGACAACTTCTGCACGGATGGACTAAAGGGAAAAACAAATCCCCTGCGATGAGATGCGGGTCTATCATTTTCCGTGATGCCGAAACCCAGAGACCGGACCACCTGCTCAATCTTATCTTTCTCGATTTGCGCGGGATCAAACCGCAGTCGCATGCGCTCTGATATGAGAGCCACGCTTACATCGGTAACACCTGGTAGTCGTCCAATCGCATCGGATATCTTCCTCGCGCAAGACGCACAGTCCATTCCAGTCACGCTCCATTCGTGCTGGTTTGTCTCAAAAGTTGGCGGCGATGTCATTGGTGTTCCGATCTTGACTTGAATCCTATCGTGTCGAGAAACTAATCTCTCTAGTGACTAGAGGTTCAAGGGGAAAATGATGTTAACGATCGGAAAACTGGGCCGCGAAGTAGGAGTGAAGGTTCCGACAATTCGATACTATGAAAATATATGCCTTCTTCCTGAAGCTGAGAGAAGCGCGGGAAATCAACGACTTTACCCCAAAACCGCCCTAGATCGGCTGGCTTTTATACGCCATGCGCGTGAACTCGGCTTCCCGCTGGGTGCAATCCGCGATCTTCTAAGCCTAGCAGACCGGCCCGATCAGTCCTGTGCCGCAGTGGATTCTATTGCGCGAGGACAACTTGAAGCAACACGAGCGAGACTTCGAAATCTCAGAGGCTTGGAAGCTGAACTGGAACGTATGCTGGATCAATGCGCTTGCGGGACTGTCTCGGACTGTCGGGTGATCGAAGCGCTTGGAAAGCAACCGCATGTCTTGTTGCATGCTATGGAATGATTTTGGAAACTTTCTCAGTCTTTTAAGAAAGTATGCTAAAATTAAAAAATTTTGAATTTAAGAAAAAAACGGGCTCGTAAAATCCTGTTTCTGTCTAGAGCAAGTCACGGTGGCGGAGAGGGTGGGATTCGAACCCACGGTAGACTTGCACCTACTCCGGTTTTCGAGACCGGCGCGATCGACCACTCCGCCACCTCTCCGCGCTTATGGGGTCGTCTGGGGCGGCGATGTAACGGGGTCTTTTGGGGCTTGCAACCCCCAAAGCAGACCGCTGATACGGATTGGGATTCTATGCAAGGCAGGTTCTGAATGCCGCGCTGTTTGTAATTTTAGATACTGTTTTCGTGCTGATTTTGTAATCGTTCTGGACGATGGTGATGTTGCATATGAAGGGGAAGGATATCTGAAATCATCGGCGCTTTGATGCTTGACTTGCCCGTACCTTTTGCAGATAAGCCGCTATCTTGGCGGAACGTGAGTCTGACACGGGCCCCATTTTAATGAGACCTCCAACTGGAGGGCGCTGTCCGAGGCGGGGGAAACCCCAAAATTCCGCAGGAAGCCATAGGACGCGGAGCAAAGTGAAGGAAAGACCATGTTCGCGGTCCTCAAGACTGGTGGCAAGCAATATAAGGTGCAGGCGGGTGATGTTCTGCGCGTTGAAAAGTTGAATGCCGTTGCCGGTGACAAAGTACAGTTCAATGAAATCTTAATGATTGGTGGCGATACCGTCACTGTTGGTGCGCCAACCGTTGCCGGTGCAGGCGTTGTCGCAGAGGTGATCGACCAGATTAAAGGTGTCAAGACGATTCATTTCGTCAAGCGGCGCCGTAAGCATTCTTCGCAGCGCACAAAGGGTCACCGCCAGCAGTTGACTCTGCTTCGTGTGACCAAGGTTCTGGCTTCGGGCGCCGACAAGTCGGGCGTGACCCCTGCTGTTGGCACTGCCGCTGCCCGTCGTGTTGCACATAACGCTGCTGCTGTTCCTCCTACAGTGGTAAAAGTCCCCGCAAAACCTAAGCGTGCCACTAAGGCCGCTGTTGCTACGGAGTAATACCTTATGGCACACAAAAAAGCAGGCGGTTCATCTCGCAACGGTCGTGACTCGGCCGGTCGCCGCCTCGGCGTGAAACTTTATGGCGGACAGGCTGCTATTCCTGGAAATATCATTGTTCGTCAGCGTGGTACGACCTATTTCCCAGGTAAGGGTGTTGGTATGGGTGTGGATCACACGATCTTTGCTGTGACCGAAGGTAAGGTGGCCTTCAAAAAGGGTCTTAAAGGCCGCACATTTATTTCAGTCTTACCCGACGCGGTGGCCAACAAATAAGACAAAATCTTTAGAATCGGTTTGTAAAAAGGGGATCGTCCGAAAGGTCGGTCCCCAGTTCGTTCTCTCTAAGACGGAGACTGGGAGACGTCTTTGCTAAGAGCCGTATCTTGGGATGGGGTGCAGATAGAAGAAAGCTCGACCGTTAGTCTTGAAAGTGGGTCGAAAGGCTTTCGACATGCACTTTATCAGGAGGGAAGCCATGATGACAATGGATTCGACGGCAAATACGAACAACTCGCTGCGGGGAACGGTTGCGTTCATTCCGGCAGGGCGTTTTGTGCTGCGCTCTGTCCGACACTCAGACGCGGTTTTTTTTGCGCTTTATGCAGGTGACCGTCGTGTGGCCGAAGCGACGCGCGGTATCCCTCATCCGTTGCCCCCTGGCGCCGCTGAAGCCTTTGTTACTCGTACCTTGTCTGGTAAGGATGGTGAGGATGTCTGGGTTATGGACGGATCGGCTAACGGTCTGGCCGAGGTCTTAGGCGTGATTAGCCTCAAGCATATTGATGAGCCAAAATTGGACTGTGGCCAATCTGAGGTTAGTTATTGGGTTGCACCTGTCTTCTGGAACACAGGTTTTGCTTCGGATGCCGTTCGCGCCTTGATAGAAGCCAACCCGCAGAAGAACCGCACAATCTTTGCCGAGGTATTTCAGGACAACCCCGGATCCGCCCGTGTGCTGACCAATGCGGGTTTCGTCTATCTTGGTGATGCTGAGACCTTCTCGGTCGCTCGCAATGCGCGAATACCTACATGGACCTATATCCGTAAACTTGACTAAGCTGACCCGCCAGAACGAGTCCTCTTAGTTCTCTCGCAGAACATTTTTGCCAAGATAAACAGAACGAGAAGATTCGCCTGTTTGATACCGCAAGGCTTGAGCCTGCGGACATTGTAATCTATCGGCTTTAGTTAATCCTCTTGAAAGCCTGACCACATGAAGTTCCTCGATCTTGCCAAAGTATATATCCGCTCGGGGGGGGGTGGTGGCGGTTGCGTGAGCTTCAGGCGCGAAAAATTCGTCGAGTTCGGGGGGCCAGATGGCGGTGATGGAGGCAATGGCGGGTCAGTTTGGGCGGAAGCCGTGAACGGCTTGAACACGCTGATCGATTATCGTTACCAGCAGCATTTCTTTGCTAAGAACGGTCAGCCTGGAATGGGCAGCCAGCGTACCGGCAAGACCGGCGATGATATCGTTTTACGGGTGCCCTTGGGCACAGAAATTCTTGACGAGGATGAAGAGACGGTAATTGCCGATCTAACACGGGTTGGACAACGTGTTTTGCTGGCCGAGGGAGGAAATGGTGGCTTCGGAAACCTTTATTTCAAATCCTCAACTAATCGCGCACCAGGCCGTGCTAATCCGGGTCAAGAGGGGGTAGAGCGTACGATCTGGCTGCGCTTAAAGCTGATCGCCGATGCGGGGTTGGTGGGGTTGCCAAATGCGGGGAAATCAACCTTCCTTGCCGCCACTTCAAATGCGCGTCCTAAGATCGCCGATTATCCCTTTACGACGCTGGTGCCAAACCTTGGAGTCGTGGGTATTGATGGTCGCGAATTTGTTATGGCCGATATTCCTGGTCTAATCGAAGGAGCTAGCGAAGGGCGGGGTCTCGGAATGCAATTTCTTGCTCATGTTGAGCGCTGCAAGGTGCTGCTGCATCTGGTAGATGGCACATCAAGTACGATCATCAAGGATTACCGTACTATCGTGACTGAGCTTGAGGCTTATTCCGAGATACTTGGTGATAAACCAAGAATTTTGGCGCTGAATAAATGTGATGCGTTGGATGCCAAGACCGTTACAACGCGGCGTAAGGCTTTGGAAAAGGCTTCGGGCGGGGAAGTCTATGTGATTTCGGGTGTAGCGCGGACTGGATTGCAAGATATGTTGAGGGCAATCTATGGTGCAATTCAGGGGATCGTACCCGAAATGGAGCATGTGCCTTGGCAGCCCTGAGTGTAGTTTCTGCGCCTGACATTCGTAACGCCAAGCGGCTGGTCGTTAAAATAGGATCGGCACTTCTGGTTGATACTAAAGGATTAAAGCAAGGCTGGTTGTCTGCGTTAGCTTTGGACGTAGCCGAGATCAAACTGCGTGGAACCGGTGTGGTTTTGGTGTCGTCGGGTTCTATCGCGCTAGGTCGACGAGTGCTTGGTCTACCTGCAGGCAATCTTACCTTGGAGCAGTCGCAGGCGGCAGCGGCTGTTGGACAAATTAGGCTTGCGAGGGCCTATGAAGAGGTGCTTGCGCCCCATGGCATTACCACGGGGCAGGTTTTGGTCACGCTGGAAGATACCGAGGATCGCCGCCGCTATCTAAACAGCCGCGCTACGATGGAAACACTGCTGGGGTTGGGGGTGGTACCGATAGTAAATGAGAATGATACGGTTGCGACCGACGAGATCCGCTTTGGTGACAACGATCGTCTAGCCGCGCAGATTGCGGTGACGGTGGGGGCCGACCAGCTGGTGCTTTTGTCGGACGTCGATGGGTTTTATTCGGCTAATCCTAAAGAAGACCAGACCGCGCAACGCTTCGATCTAGTCGAGAATATTACCCCGGAACTGGAAGCTATGGCAGGTGATCCAATTTCGGGCCACTCCAAGGGTGGGATGAAGACAAAGGTGATGGCCGCTAAGACTGCAGTGGCAGGTGGTTGCGCGATGGCGATCATGGAAGGGTCGGTTCTTCGACCGCTTAAAGCGTTGGCCGAAGGGGCCGCACGAACATGGTTCGTTGCAGAAGCTGATCCGCAGGTGGCACGAAAGCGCTGGATAAATGCTATGAAACCAAGGGGGGAGATCAGTGTCGATGCGGGTGCTGTTACGGCGCTGCGGGCGGGAAAGTCTTTGCTTCCTGCGGGAGTGCGGGCGGTGGTGGGCAATTTCGGGCGCGGTGAGCCCGTGGCGATCGTCGGACCGGATGGTACAGGCTTGGGCAAAGGTCTGACCCGTTATACGGCATGTGAGGTAAAACAAATCGCTGGACACAAATCGGGCGAGATTGAAAATATTCTCGGCTATGCGGGACGGGCGGCTTTGATCCATCGGGACGATATGGTGATCTGACCGTAAAAAAGACGGGGATTTTATATCTCTATGCCCCCGTGGAATGTTTCCAGACAGAAAATGCAAGGGCTTTCGGGATGGGCGGAAATTTCAGCGATATGATGGGTGAAATCGGTGCTAAGGCGCGGGCGGCAGCGAGCAAATTGGCCTATGCATCCTCGGAACAAAAGGCGGCGGCGCTGACCGGTGCTGCCCATGCCGTCTGGGCGCGACGGCAAAAAATAATCGACGGCAATCTGCTCGATATGGATTTTGCCCAAAAGAAAGGCCTTTCGCCGGCAATGCTTGATCGGCTGCGGCTGGATGAGGGACGGATCAAGGCAATTGTCGACGGGTTGTGTTCGGTGGCCGAGCAGCGAGATCCGGTTGGACGAGTATTAGCGGAATGGGATATGCCTTCGGGTTTGCATATCCAGCGAGTGGCAACGCCACTCGGGGTAATCGGGGTGATCTACGAAAGCCGTCCAAATGTGACAGCAGATGCTGGTGCGCTGTGTCTTAAGGCCGGAAATGCCGTTATTCTGCGTGGAGGGAGTGAAAGTTTCCATTCCGCTGAAGCAATCCACGATTGCCTTGTAAAGGGTCTGCGCGAGGCAAAACTGCCGGAGGCTGCGATCCAGTTGGTGCCCACTCGAGATCGCGGCATGGTCGAAGCGATGCTGCACGCCGTGCAATATATCGACGTAATTGTGCCTCGGGGTGGCAAGGAGCTGGTCAGTCTGGTGCAATCTGATGCGCGGGTGCCAATTTTTGCTCATCTTGAAGGTATTTGTCACATCTACGCCGATCGCGACGCCGATCTAGAAAAGGCGCGGCGGGTGATTTTGAATGCCAAGACGCGTCGAACGGGGATTTGCGGCGCGGCTGAATGCCTGCTTATCGATTGGCAATTTTACAGCAAGTATGGCGCAGTATTGATTGAGGATTTGCTAGCCGCAGGCGTTGAAGTGCGAACCGAGGGTGAGATGTTAAAGGTGCCAGGAACGATTCAGGCGGCACTCAATGATTTTGGGCGCGAATTCCTTGATAAGATTATCGCGGTAAGGCTGGTTAATGGTGTGGACGAGGCGATTGCCCATATCAAACGTTACGGTTCGAACCATACTGAGGCAATCCTGACCGAGAATAACGCTACTGCCGCACGTTTTTTCGAGCGACTAGATAGCGCCATACTGATGCGCAATGCTTCGACCCAATTTGCAGATGGTGGAGAGTTTGGTATGGGTGGAGAAATTGGTATTGCAACCGGAAAACTGCATGCACGGGGCCCTGTCGGGGCCGAACAATTGACTAGCTTTAAATATCTGGTAACAGGAGACGGAACCGTCAGAAGATGATGGTGGCGTTGGTTTACCCAACATCAAGCGTCGCACGATGTGACAGGGCGGCAGGCATCAGATTAGCTAAGAAAAACTGTACTTGCGATGGCTCGCAGGCGATTTTTGGGAAGGGTGTGTTCAAGAGACACCCTTGAAGAGTTTCTTTGTTGTACAACCGCAGTGATACGGCTTTAATACGCCAGTCGTTTTCGTCGTTGTAGATATCTATATAGTCCACCGCTATCGATCCTCGCCGCTCGGAACGGCATGCTCGATGCAGAGTATAATAAGCAAGGCAAACCTGATCTCGACCTGAGGCAGGTTGTGGAGCCTTTCCAGTCAAGTGTGATGTGTTTGTTTTACTAAAGACCGCCCAGTAGGATAAGACCTCCATCGGGTTGGCAGAACATTGGCCTAAAGCCCGTTGCGGAAGGATGCTACAGACCGTAAGTAGCTACTAGCTGGTTTTGGGTCGTTCTGGCCCGCCTAACAGGATGGGCGATGACTTCTTGGAACGCCTCGATTTTTACGCTGCGGCTGGCACGCGACGAACAAGACTTGCGGGCGGCCCAAAGGCTGCGTTATCTGGTTTTTGTCGAGGAACTTGGTGCAAACGGACCTATGGTCGATCACGAGGCGCGGCTCGAGTGTGATGCGTTTGACAGTATTTTTGATCATATGCTGCTGGTTGACCAGCGGCGTAATCCTGAGATGCTGGAGCATGTGGTCGGTGCTTACCGTCTGCTCCCGTCAGACCGATTAAGATCGGCGGATCGGTTTTACTCTGAAGGCGAATATGACCTAACTCCGCTGCGTCAAAGTGGACGGAGACTTTTGGAACTTGGGCGTTCGTGCGTGCATCCTAACTATCGCGGTGGCACGGCGATGTACCATCTTTGGAATGCTTTGGCCGAGTATGTTCTTGAACACGAAATCGAGGTATTGTTTGGCGTAGCAAGCTTTCATGGCACGGATATTGGGGCGCTTGCGCCCTCGCTTGCCTATTTACATCACAACCATTTAGCACCTGAGGAGTTGCGGGTGCGTGCGCGAAATGGTTTCCAGCCGATGGACTTGTTGCCTATTGATTTGATTGACAACAAAGTATCGCTGGCTGCCATTCCAGCTTTGATTAAAGCCTATTTGCGGCTTGGTGGTTTTGTGGGCGAGGGGGCATGGATCGACCGTGAGTTTAACACGACTGATGTTTGTTTGGTGATGGATGTGGCAAGAATGTCTGAACGTCATCGTGGCTTTTACACCAAGGAGCGGTTGTGAACGACTTTAGTTGGAAAGAGGCGAAGATCGCCTATACACTGGTCAGCCCCACAGGTCGGCTGCGTGTGGTCTGGCGTGGTCTTGCGCTGTCTTTTGTGACCTATAGCTGTCTACTCCTGCTTCTTGCGTTGCGGCTGATTGAGCGTCCGCTCTTTGGGTTGAGCCGACCGTGGACCCCACATATAACGCAATTTGTGTGTAGGGTGGCTTTCGTGATCTTGCGACTTCCCCTTACGGTGCGAGGCCAGCCGATGCAGGGGCAGGGGGCGATGGTAGCAAACCATGTCTCTTGGCTGGACATTTTTGCCCTAAACGCGGCGACACAATTGTACTTCGTTGCAAAATCCGAGGTTTCGAGCTGGTTTGGTATTGGCTGGTTGGCACGTGCCACCGGAACAGTCTTTATCACACGTAAGGGCAGTGAGGCGAAGAAACAGCAACATCTCTTCGAAAAACGGCTTCGCGCGGGGCACCGGCTGATGTTCTTTCCTGAGGGTACTAGCACTGACGCTATTCGCGTTCTGCCGTTTAAATCGACGTTGTTTGCCGCCTTCTACACGCATGGATTAGACGAGGTGCTGAAGATCCAGCCGGTTACGCTGGTTTATCATGCTCCTGCCGGAGAGGACCCGCGCTTTTATGGCTGGTGGGGGGACATGACCTTTGGTGGCCATTTGTTACACATTTTGGCGCAGGGGCGGCAAGGGCGAGTTGAAGTGATATTCCACGATGCAGTAGCGGTCGATGGTTTTATCGACCGCAAAGCACTGGCCTTGCATTGCGAGACAGTCGTACGCGGGGCGCTGACAGTTTAAGTAGCACTATTTTGTTAAAATTCAGCATTGCATGCTCCAGTTAGCCGAGAGGTTCCAGCAATGTTTTCAGCTTTGTGACTGGGGCGTCGCTGTTCCATATTTCTTCGCCGATTGCGAAGAAATCGGTTACGGGGCTGAATTTTCCGACGAGTTCTGCTGTCAGCGCGCCCTCTGCTACGACTGGAACCTCGATCATTTCGGACCACCACTCGAAAAGATCCCAATGGGCAAGGCTGCCGTCTCCGAGTGGAGTGAATCCAATGGGGCCGAATGATACGTAATCGGCTCCTGCTTCAGCGGCGGTGATGCCTTCGTGGCGGGTGCTTCCGCAGTGAACGCCGATGATAGAATCAGGTAAATCCTTACGAACTTTGCGAATAAAGCGAGTGCCTTCGGTCAAGTGGACTCCGTCGAGCCCGAGTCGTTTGACTAGCAGAACATGACGTTCAATAATGATCGCCACATCGCGAGCGTGGCAGGTCTCGCGTAAGGCATCTGCGCTGCGGAGCACGCGGTCTTCGTCTTTGCTGGCAAGGGCAAGGCGTAGACAGGCGATTTTGGTTTTGTCGAGCACGGCGGCCAGTTGATCTGAAAAGGTATTGAGATCGAATTCTGGCGGGGTAATGAGGCAGATTTGCGGGCGATCTTGATCGGCCATGATGTGCTCCAGTCGGCGTTCGGAGCACATTAGCGCAGCTAGAACTGCTTGACCATGCTTGAGGATGCTTGCTGTGACGGGGCAGGGCGCGTATCGCGGGGCAGGCACAGCCTACCGGAGGTATTTGATGACAAAAACCAGCTTGATTACACCCAGCTTTATCCTCGTTCGCCCACAAATGGGCGAGAACATCGGGGCCGCAGCACGGGCCATGCTGAACTTTGGGCTGGAGCATATGCGGATCGTTGAGCCTCGCGATGGTTGGTCGAACTCCAAGGTGGTGGCGATGGCATCGGGTGCGGGGCGCTTACTTGATAATGCTAGGCTGTTTTGCGACGTGCAGACGGCGATTGCCGATTGTGACTTTGTTTTTGCCACCACCGCGCGGGGGCGCGAGTTAGTCAAACTGGTGGTCACGCCAGAGCGGGCGATGGAAATGGCACGAGCGCTGGCTGCTGAAAGGAAGCGTGTTGGGGTGCTGTTTGGGCCTGAACGGGCGGGGCTAGAGAACGAGGATTTGGCGCTGGCTAATGCTATTATCACCGTGCCGTCGAACCCAGATTTTCCTTCGCTGAATCTTGCGCAATGCGCCTTAATTATGGGCTATGAGTGGAAAAGGCAGACTGCGTTGACGACGCCCGAGATAATGGGTCTAGCTAGGACGAAATTCGCTTCTCGTGTCGATGTGGAAAAGTTGGGCGACCATTTCGAGGAGCGGCTGGAAGCGGCGGGGTTCTTCTTTCCGCCCGACAAAGCCAAGGTGATGAAGTTGAATCTGCGCAATATGTGGGCGCGTCTGGGGCTGACACAGGCTGAGGTGCAGACCTTCCATGGGATGCTACGACAGATCGCATTCATGCTTAAAAAGCAAGGGGAATAGGTGGAACCCTTTCGCGTTCTATCCAAGGTCGGAAATCACACACACCAGATTTCCAAGGATATTTGTGTCAGTGTGAACGCGACGAGACGTCGCAAGGTTACACAAGGCTTTAATGGGCCTAGCTGTCGTAGCACCTTGAAGCTGTAGGCAGGGCAGCCTAACGTTGCGGCATAAATTCAGGAGACGGGGAATGACCGGAAAACGCAGCATTTTCGAGGATGTAGGGGCTGACAGAACAGTCTCTGTGATCCCCGCAGGTGGGATGATTGGGGCGCGGAGTGCGGGAGCACGACGTGGTATTAAGCTGTGGCTTTGTGTGCTGTTTTTGTTGATTGTCTGCATGATCGTAATCGGTGGTCTAACGCGGCTGACGGATTCTGGGCTTTCAATCACCGAATGGCGGCCTCTTAGCGGTACTTTGCCACCGATGAACGATATCGCTTGGGCGGAAGAGTTTGCCAAGTATCAGGCGAGTTCTGAATACCATTTTCAAAATAAAGGGATGGAGATTTCTGAGTTTAAGAAGATTTTCTGGTGGGAGTGGGGGCACCGCCAGTTGGGCCGCGTGATCGGGCTGGTCTGGGCGATGGGATTTTTTGGTTTTTTACTGGCGCAACAAATTCCTGCTGGCTGGACAGGGCGGCTGCTTGGAGTGGGGGCGCTGGGCGGGTTGCAGGGTGCCATCGGCTGGTGGATGGTGTCATCTGGCTTGAAGAGCGAGATGGTTGATGTGGCGTCCTATCGGCTGGCAATTCATCTGGGAATTGCCTTTGTTATTCTGGGCTTTATTGCATGGTATTTGTTCCTTCTTGGTCGGTCAGAGGTCGAGTTGATGCAGGCACGGCGAGGACGCGAGGGCAAGTTGTTTGTGATGACCACGGGGCTTATGCACTTTGCTTTCTTGCAGATTCTATTTGGTGCTTTGGTTTCTGGAATTGACGCCGGGCGGGCTTTTCCGACATGGCCAGATATGAACGGGCAGTTCTTTCCGGCGGATGCATTTTATGTACCAAACGGCATGTGGTGGCAGGCTTTCTTTGAAAATTCGGGTCTTGTGCAGTTCATCCACCGAATGTTGGGCTATCTGCTATTTGCATTTGGCGTAATTGTTTGGCTGCGGGGGCGGAAATCTTCACATGACGTAACGCGAATGGCTTACAATATGGTCATAGCTATGTTGGTGGTGCAGGTGCTCTTGGGCATTTTTGCGGCAGTGACGGCGGCGCAAATGGATCTGGCAATCATCCATCAGATCGGGGCGGTTATCTTGTGGGTATTGATTATTCGGGCGCGTCATCTAGCGCAATATCCTGTGGTGAGATCAGTCCGGAAAGGGACCGTATGACAAATGCTTACGACGAGTTGATGACGTTCCAGCGCGGGACCAAGGCGCTAGAACAGGTCGCAGAGCGGCTTGGCTGGGATCAGGAGACTGTGATGCCGCGCGGTGCTGCAGTGCAGCGATCTGAAGAGATATCGGTGATGGAGGGGGTGTTGCATGCGCGGC
>JADZAO010000060.1 GCA_020852535.1 Paracoccaceae bacterium
TCCCAAAATGTGGGAAGTGCCTAAAATTCTAGATATTGTAAAATCCCCAGTACAAACCTTGTAGACTCCGGCTAATTGCGCCTTGCGGAGGAACAAAAACAGACCAAATTATGCGGCTGGAGGGAATCATGCCCCACAACAACGATGCCGCAACCCAACGCACCAACCTGCTGACTCGCCCAAAACTAGAAGGCGGTCGCCGTTTCGTATTGGCATCAAACTTCGAACCCGCAGGCGACCAGCCCACCGCAATTGCAGAGCTTTCTGCGGGGGTGCTTTCAGGCGAACGAGACCAAGTGTTACTCGGCGCAACCGGCACCGGCAAAACCTTCACAATGGCTAAGATCATTGAGAAAACTCAACGCCCCGCGATCATCCTTGCACCCAACAAAACCCTTGCCGCACAATTGTATGGCGAATTTAAAAATTTCTTCCCCGATAATGCAGTCGAGTATTTTGTATCCTATTACGACTACTACCAGCCCGAAGCCTATGTCCCACGCTCGGACACCTATATCGAGAAAGAATCGCAGATCAACGAACAGATCGACCGGATGCGCCATTCGGCCACCCGCGCCCTTCTGGAACGCGACGATGTCATCATAGTGGCCTCCGTCTCTTGCATCTACGGCATCGGCTCAGTCGAAACATATTCGGCCATGACCCAAGACCTAATCGTCGGGCAAATGTACGACCAACGCCAAATAATGGCCGAACTAGTCGCCCAACAATACCGCCGCAGCGACACTGCCTTTGCCCGTGGCTCATTTCGCGTACGCGGCGACAGCCTAGAAGTCTGGCCCTCCCACCTCGAAGACCGCGCATGGCGCTTTTCTTTCTTTGGCGAAGAACTTGAATCCATCGTCGAGTTCGATCCGTTGACCGGTGCGAGTTCCGACTCGTTTAAGCAAATCCGCATCTACGCCAATAGCCACTACGTCACCCCACGCCCAACGATGGCGCAGGCCATCAAAGGTATAAAAAACGAACTTTTTCACCGCCTGAAACAACTTCAGACCGAAGGAAAACTACTTGAAGCTCAACGTCTCGAACAGCGCACGCAATTCGACCTCGAAATGCTCGAAGCAACAGGCGTCTGCAACGGTATCGAAAACTACTCACGCTACCTAACTGGCCGCGCACCGGGCGAACCACCGCCCACATTATTCGAATTTATCCCCGATAACGCCATCGTCTTTGCCGATGAATCACACGTGTCGGTCCCGCAGATCGGCGGCATGTACAAAGGCGACTTCCGGCGCAAATTTACACTGGCCGAACACGGTTTCCGTCTGCCCTCCTGCATGGATAACCGTCCTCTCAAATTTGAGGAGTGGGACGCCATGCGTCCCCAATCCATCTTCGTTTCAGCAACCCCCGCCGCATGGGAATTGGAACAAACTGGCGGCATCTTTACTGAACAGGTAATCCGCCCCACCGGCCTGATTGATCCGCAAGTCGAAATCCGCCCAGTGGATATGCAGGTCGATGATCTTCTTGAAGAAATCCGTTGCGTCGCCGCCCGTGGCCTACGCATCCTCGTAACCACGCTAACCAAGCGCATGGCCGAAGACCTAACCGAGTATTTTCACGAACAAGGAATCCGCATCCGCTACATGCACTCGGACATCGACACCATCGAACGAATTGAAATCCTGCGCGACCTCCGTCTTGGTGCTTTCGACGTACTGGTTGGCATCAACCTCCTGCGCGAGGGCCTCGACATCCCCGAATGCGGCCTCGTCGCCATCCTCGACGCGGATAAAGAAGGGTTCCTACGCTCAGAAACCTCACTCATTCAGACAATTGGCCGCGCTGCCCGCAACTCCGAAGGCCGCGTCATCATGTATGCCGACCGCATTACAGGCAGCATGGAACGTGCAATAGCCGAAACCAACCGCCGCCGTGAAAAACAGATCACCTACAACACCCTAAATGGCATCACGCCCACCACCATCCGCAAAAACGTCGAAGACGTGCTATCCGGCTTGTGGAACGGCGACACCGACATGACCCGTGTAACTGCCAAGATCGACAAACCTATAATCGGCCAAAATCTTGCAGATCACCTAGATGCACTACGCTTGCAAATGCGCAAAGCGGCGGAAAACCTCGAATTCGAAGAAGCCGCCCGCCTGCGGGACGAAGTGAAAAGGCTGGAAGCCGTGGAACTCACAATCGCCAACGACCCACTCGCTCGCCAGTCAGTTGTGGAAGAAGCCGCCGAATCAGCAATTAAATCATCTGGACGATCAACGGCAGGCCGCGCCGGACAACGCGGCGGCAACAAACGGCGTAAACGCTGAAAAGACCTGCATGATCAAAAAGTTTTCGTCCCATTTTGCGACCTTTAATCACTCAGCCACTGATTGGAAAACCCTCAAACGTCAACAGATCCTAGTTAATGATTGGATCGGCAAACCACGACCTCAGGCTAGGCCAAATCATCTGTGGAAGAAATATTATGGTATCCCATATCTTTGGACAAACAGCCGATCCCCTGTTTTTCAAAAGCGCAACTTTCACCCTCGCAACATGGCCTTTGCGCAATAACTGGGCAACGGCTTGATGATATTAAAAGAGTTTACACCCAAACGATCACAGAGCGTTGAAGCCCGCTTGCAGTCTGCTTATTCTCAGATCTATATCTTACTCTGAGTCGCGCCCGCTATGTAAAGTACCAAAAACCCTTGGTTTATAAAGCTTATGTCGAGATCCAGCCCGATGAATGACACTGTTTCGCGTCGCACCCTACTCTCGGTCACAGCAGCTTTGGCCCACACAGCAATGCTTGGCTGGCCACTCAGTACCCATGCCCAAGAAACAAACACAGCGTCCGAACCGGACCCTACTACGGTACAAAAATTCTCATTCGATATCTTGACCGAAGAAATGAAGCAGCTTGCGACTAAGCCGCATGTGCCCGCACCCACTCCAGAGGGCTTTCTGGGCGACCTGAGTTACGACGATTACCGCCTGATCCGCTTCCGTGACGATCACGCCCGCTGGGCCAATGAAGACAGCCGCTTCCAGCTTGCCGTCTTCCATATGGGATGGCTGTTCCGCGAACCCGTGCGCATCTTCGAAGTAACAGCCGATAGCGCGACCGAAATGCAGTTTTCGACCGACGATTTCGAATACCTGAACGATCTGGCCAAGCGCGTTCCCGAGCACGCGAAACTACCAGGCGTTGCGGGCTTCCGACTGAACACGCAGCTAAACCGCCCCGACAAATGGGACGAATTAGCCGCTTTCGTCGGTGCAAGCTACTTCCGTGCTCTTGGTCGCAACTCCGCTTATGGTCTATCTGCACGCGGTCTTGCTCTGAACACGGCGACCTACAAGGGCGAGGAATTCCCCCGCTTCTCGCGTTTCTATATGGAGCGGCGCGGCACAAGCAAAACGATTATCTTATACGCAACGCTAGAAGGCCCGAGCGTCACAGGAGCCTACCGCTTCCTCATCACGCCAGGAAGCGAGACAGTGATGGAGGTCACCTGCCGCCTGTTCTTTCGTCAGGATGTGGCTGAGCTTGGAATCGCCCCGCTAACCTCAATGTTTCTATTCTCAGAAAAAAACCGTTCCTCGTTCGACGATTATCGGCCCAACGTCCATGACAGCGACGGCCTGCGGATCGAAAGACCGGACGGCGATCTGATCTGGCGGCCACTAAACAACCCCAGCCGACTAACGGGATCGTATTTTGCCGAAACCGCGCCGCGCCGTTTTGGCCTCCACCAACGCAACCGCGACTTTGAAAGCTATCAAGACATCGGTGCACGCTACGAACACCGCCCCTCGCTTGATGTCGAACCTATAGGCGACTGGGGTGTGGGTCACGTGCGTCTAGTAGAGATTCCGTCCGACCTAGAAACTAACGATAACATCGTTGCCTATTGGGTACCTGAGGTTCCCGTCAAGGCAGGCGATAGCCGTGAATTTTCCTATCGCTTGCATTGGGGCGACCTGCCTAGCGACCCAACCGCCCCACTTGCAATCGTATATGAAACCCGAGCTAGTCATGGTGGCATTTCTGGTGTCAAAGCACAGCAGGGAAGGAAAAAATTCGTGGTTGATTTCAAGGGCGGCATGCTGGCCGAATTGGAAGCCGGTGCACCAGTCAAGCCGATCATAACCATCACGAATGGTGAACTGAAAGGCACAACACTTGAAAAAATCGCAAACACAGATATTTGGCGTCTAGTAATCGATATTTCAGCAAAAGATGCTGAAATTGTCGAACTCGGAGCCCATATTGCAGGTTATGACCGCAAGCTGACAGAAACTTGGCTTTATCAATGGATCAATGCGAAATGATAGACCTGTCGCAACAGGAACAGTTCGATCTTGACCGTCTGGCCGAGGATTTGGGTACCCTGCCCGAAGCGCCTCTGGTCATGCCGGTACAAACGCTTGAATCACCAATAACACAAAGCTTTCTGGCTCTGTTCCGGTCACGACTTGCACCGCTTACCAAGACTGAACAATATAAGCCATGATCCCCACATACCCACCTCGAAGCCGGGTGCTTGTCACCCGGACGGTGGCTGTGGGGACAAGCATTGCAACGGCTTACGGTGGCTTTTTGCTGTTCCTACAATTCGGTACTGCCGACGGGTTAGACAGTTTCGACATCCTGCGTTCAGCACTAATCTGTGCATCGACCTTCTGGCTAGCATGGGGAGCGCTAACAGCTTTGGCTGGGCTGACCACACGCCCACCCGCAGTGCCACGCCAAACAGAGCCAATCACCGCACGCACAGCCATTCTAATACCAGTCTATAACGAAGATCCGGTCACCACATTCGCACGAATCGGGGCGATGGAAGCCTCACTCCTTGCTACGGGATTTGTACATCTTTTCCACTTTGCCATACTGTCCGATACCCGTGACGACACGATCGCAGCGCGCGAGCGGATGTGGTTCCTGCGGCTAATCATAGAAACCGATGGCGAGGGGCGGATCTTCTACCGCCGCCGTGACAAAAACAAAGGCCGTAAAGCAGGCAATATCGAAGATTTCATCAAACGAGCAGGTGCCGCCTATGATTACGCCATAATCCTCGACGCAGACAGCCTGATGGAAGGCGAAACGATGGTCGAGATGGTACGTCGCATGGAAGCAGTGCCCTCGCTCGGCCTGTTACAAACTCTACCAACGATCATCCATGCGCGGTCGCGCTTTGGCCGCACTATGCAATTTGCATGTTCTTTCTATTCGCCGATCTTCGCTCGTGGCCTTGCAATGATGCAAGGCAATACGGGACCATTCTGGGGACATAACGCCATCGTGCGACTTCAGGCATTCGCGGAAAGCTGTGGCTTGCCGGAACTGTCAGGAAAGCCGCCCTTCGGCGGGCATATTATGAGCCATGACTATGTAGAAGCCGCCCTACTGGCACGGGCAGGCTGGACGGTTCGAATTGATGATGATCTGGGCGGCAGCTACGAGGAAGCGCCGGAAAATATCATCGATCACCTAAAACGTGACCGGCGTTGGTGTCAGGGAAACCTGCAGCACACACGACTTCTACTGGCTCCAAAGCTTAAGCCGTGGAGCCGTTTCATCTTTCTGCAAGGCATCCTTGCCTATATCGCGCCAGTGTTCTGGCTGGTCTTCCTTACGGCCTCCATCGCCGCCCCACTGTTTGCCCCACCAATCGACTATTTCCCAATAGAAAGCTGGCCTTTCCCCGTGTTGCCCGTCAGTCAGGTCTCAAAAGCGCTAGGGCTTGCCATCGGCGTGGTAGGACTTTTGTTTCTGCCTAAAATTCTGATCGTGCTTGATGCTGCCTTGCGTGGACGAGTGCACGGTTTCGGCGGCACATGGCAGGCGGTAAAATCGACACTAAGCGAGCTTTTGTTCTCTTCCATCACCGCACCTATCTTCATGATGTTTCAGACACGATCGGTCATACAAGTGCTACGCGGAACCGATGGTGGCTGGCCTGCCCAAACGCGAGGGGACAGCACGCTCAGCTTCAGTGAGGCATGGGCGGCATCGCATTGGGTCATGACCACAGGCATGGTGGTGCTGGTGACTACGCAATGGGTCGCACCCGCGCTAGTGCTGTGGCTATTGCCCGTAGCGTTGCCAATGATGCTAGCACCCATTCTAATTGCATGGTCATCCCGTCCCGGCTCTAATCGGCTATTTCTGACCCCAACAGAGATCAACCCCGCACCCGTAATGGTTTTGCAAAACGCCGTAATAACTCGCTGGCAGATGATGGCCGCCACCCAGCCCGAACCCTTGGTCGACACAAGACCAACAACCCCCAAATCTGAACCACGCCTTCCATAAGAATAAAATCAGGCTACAATCCACCAATCAAAAAATCTCACAAGATATATCTCGTAATAACCATCATCAAAACTACGTAATAAAAACGTCTTCGAAAATTATACCCCGCGCGATTTCGACTTTTTCTGTGCGGTCAAAGATTTCATGCTGATGTCAAACAACAAAACCGAAAAGTTTGACGCATGGTCCGACGATACATCTAGGCTTGTAACATCTTTACCAGTTCACCACCGCCAATAATGCCATAACACGGGAGTATTTCTAAAAATCCGTAGCGCTTAATCTCACACTGACGTAAACTAAGGCAGAAATATCCTTAAACCGCTACAGCGACCTGCAGATTTCAACACTCTTTTGTTTAATTGGTGGCGAGGGGGGGACTCGAACCCCCGACCCCATGATTATGAGTCATGTGCTCTAACCAGCTGAGCTACCTAGCCACTGGCGCGCTGACTAAGGCCAGTGTGGGAGAGCGTCAAGTCTCAATCGTCATAACAAATATGAGCCAACTCGGGTGCAATCCAAGGTAGTATAGGCTGGCTTCAACAACCAAGGCCACCGTCAGTAGGAGAAGAGCACTGTCGTAATCGCACAAGACTTTCAAGCGATCAGTCATATGAACAATAGTGTGCCTCGTAGGACTACTTACAAAGCCAACAAGCAATAATCTGCACTGTCGGTTAGTCGACCATCTGCTACGCCAGCGTAACAAGACTAAGGAGGAAACAGCATCATAACCACAAAATTTTGGCAAAACGTAAGCCTCCGAGACAGAGGCCAGCAGTATAGATAACTTTGGTACGACGAAAGAATAAAAAAGGGGAAATACAGCGTTAGTTAATAGGCATCTTCCCAAGTATAGGGACTAAAGATTCAAAAGATACAATGGAGTTAAAGTCCTATCTGGTCGACCTTGAGCGGAACGCGCAAGGACATTTCTGTACAGATTGCCACAGCCGACAAAGAACAAGATAGCACCACCAGTACCATGTCGGTGGACAGACTTAACAAAATATGGTCGCTGTTCGAAGTGGTCTATAGCAAACCCAAAGCGCTAAACCTGCCACTGCTACAAAGCAGACTGAAAACCATAGACGCTTTCGAAAGATTCGCATTGTAATAAGGCGGGGCTTCACCACGATCAAAAAGACCAAATATCTGCACCTCAATACTAGATAACCAACACCGAATGGCGACTTTACGACTTAGTCGTATGATACCAAAAAGGAACCGCCAAACATGCTAACCGTCCTTGCCCGCAGCCGAACCCTGCTTCGCAGTATCGGCATCGACCAGTATATGATGCTTCTGATACTAACGGCGCTCTTTGCCAGCGCGGCACCCGCGCAAGGCGAAGTGGCCGAATGGTTGAAGACCATCAACTTCTGGGCAGTGTCACTGCTGTTTTTCATCTATGGTGCCAAGCTTTCCAGCGCAACCATAGTTTCAGGCCTGACAAACTGGAAGCTGCAAATCACCATCCTACTCTGCACCTTTGCATTGTTTCCATTCCTGTGGTTGGTGCTAAACCCAATAGCAGCAAGATGGCTACCTACTGCGATGGGTGTGGGTTTTTTATATATCGGCTGCTTACCCTCGACGATACAAAGTTCGATCGCCTTCACCTCGGTTTCGGGCGGCAATATCGCGGGAGCGATTTGCGCCGCTTCTATCTCGAACCTGATCGCAGTGATTGTAACACCGCTTCTGCTATCACTTCTACTACCACAGAGCAGCAACCATGCCATCAATCCAACTGTAATTTTCAGCATCTTCAAGCAAATATTACTACCCTTTGCCATCGGCCAATTATGTCGCCCATGGCTGTCAGTCTTTCTGAACCGCCAAAAGCTACCGATGACAATCCTTAACCGCGGGTCAATCCTACTGATCGTTTACGCAGCTTTTTCAGCTGGTGCCGTCAATAAAATATGGAGCCGCATTTCAACGATGGAGTTGTTAATTACACTAGCACTGTGCCTAGTAATGTTCTTGGTTGTTATGACTATAGCACTGAGTGCGGGACGCTCAATCGGACTAGGGCGCAGCGATCTTTACGCCGTCCTATTCTGCGGATCAACGAAAAGTCTTGCAACCGGATTGCCGATGGCCGGCATCCTATTTCCAAGTCCTAATTTGCCACTGATAGTGCTACCCTTAATGATTTATCACCTAATGCAACTGATAATATGCACACTGATTTCACAGCAAACCAAGCAAAAGAAAAATCACCTACATCAAGAGCTGAATTAACGCGCTAAAATACGGCTTCAACATTCTCAATCGACACACGAACAAAAAGTCTATCCTACTCTTCAATCCAATAATTATACTTTCAAAAACCTTCGCATCACCAATAACACAGCCTACACCGCATTTTCTTCAAACTGTACATGCCAAACCCGATCCGAAGGCAATATCTAAAAATCTTCCACCCTATCTACGCGTGACCTACGTGCTTGAGACAAGTCAATCACTTATTCGACTACATCTACAAGGTTAAGATCTGATAACCTCAGCCACATATAAGGGCTTTCTGCCTAAACATATCTTCTCTGCGTGCAGCTATCTATGCCAGCCTATTTAACTGAACCAAAAGTTGCTCGTTCTTGAACAAACAAATCGAAACCAGCAAGCCAAAGTTCAACTGCAAGCAGAGGATTTACGTGACCCTAATATTCCTTAGCATTTTCATCCCACGCAATATGACGGCGCTGCAAAGACCGTGACAACCGCCTCCCCTCTCGCCATTCGCCGCATCAGGCTTTAAAGTAGCAAAGTCGAAAACTTCACACCCTCAATGCTTGCCGGTTCTATCGTCAGGCTCCTCTTGCGGGATATTTGGACCAGCATGAAAGCCACAAAATGATAGAACCGTTCCCCCTTGTTCAGGATGTCGTCCTGATCGGCGGCGGACATACCCATACGTTGGTGTTGAGAACATTCGGGATGGACCCATTGCCAGGCGTGCGACTGACGGTCATAAATCCCGATCCAGCAGCCCCCTATACCGGCATGCTTCCGGGCCATATAGCAGGCCATTACACCCAAGACGACCTGATGATTGACCTCGTCCGCCTTGCCCGCTTCGCAGGCGCGCGCATTATTTTCGACCGCGCTACAGGAATCGACCGTCAAGCGCGGCGTATCCATCTCGCAGAGCGCCCGCCTCTTAGCTATAATCTTTGCTCCATCGACATAGGCATTGGCTCTGGCCTACCCGAAGTTACGGGCTTTGCCAAATATGGCGTAGCCGCCAAACCGCTCGGTACCTATGTCGATCGGTGGAAGACCTTCATCGACCGCGCCCTGCCCGCCCCCATCATTGTCATCCTCGGCGCAGGTATGGGCGGAGTAGAGCTTGCACTCGCATCGGCGCATCGCCTACGGGCAACAGGGTCAGACCCACAGATCACGCTAATTGATCGGGCCAAAACGGTACTTCCCGCGCTAGGACCCAGCGCCCGCAACACAATCTTGCGTGAACTCAAACAAGCAGGCATCACACTGATGCTCGGGACAGCCGCCATCGCCATCACAGAAAACGCCGTCCAACTCGACAACGGCACAACCCTGCCCTCAGATTTTACGCTTTCCGTCGCCAGTGCCAGCCCACAAAACTGGCTTTCCACAACCGGAATTTCACTGCATCAGGGCTTTGTCACGGTCTCACCCACGCTGCAATCCTCCGACCCTACGATCTTTGCCGCAGGCGATTGCGCCCACCTGTCTTTCGCACCACAACCAAAAGCAGGCGTCTACGCCGTCCGCGCAGCACCTGTCCTAAACCACAACCTCCGCGCCGCGCTAACTGGTCAGCCATTACAATCCTTCCACCCGCAGCGGGACTACCTCAAGCTCATTTCACTCGGGGGCAAAAACGCACTTGCCGACAAGTTCAATCTTAGCGCAAACGGTGCATGGCTCTGGCGACTAAAAGACCAAATTGACCGCAAGTTCATGGCGAAGTTTGCAGATTACCCCACCATGCCGCGCCTACTTCCAATCAACCCCGTCACAGGTCTAGCCGAAGCAATAGGCGCAAAACCACTCTGCGGCGGCTGCGGAGCCAAGGTCGGGGCAAGCGCCCTCTCCAACGCTCTCTCCCACCTACCCGCCCCAGCCCATACCGATGTAATCTCTGGCCCCGGCGATGATGCGGCCATTCTGGCCTACGGTACGCAAAAGCAAGTCATCACCACCGATCACCTCCGCACCACTTGCAACGACCCACGCCTAATGGCCCGCATCACCGCAATCCATGCGATGGGCGACATCTGGGCGATGGGTGCCACCCCACAGGCAGCCCTCGCCCAGATCACTCTGCCCCGCATGAGTGCCACCATGCAAACCGAAACACTAACCGAGATTTTGGAAGAAGCCGCAGCCGTATTCCGCTCAGCAGGAACCGATATCATCGGGGGCCATACTTCCATCGGCGCAGAACTAACCATAGGTTTCACCCTCACCGGCATTACAAACACCCCGATCACCAAGGCAGGAGCAAAACCCGGCGATGCGCTAATCCTAACCAAAGCCATCGGGACCGGCACTATCCTCGCGGCAGAAATGGCCCTCGCCCACATACCAGGCCTAATCCTCGGACAAGCAGTGCAAGCCGCCTATGCCAGCATGTCCCGGCCTCTCGGCCCAGCAGCCGCAATTCTCGCACCTTACGCAAATGCTATGACCGATGTCACCGGCTTCGGCCTTGCCGGCCACCTTCTGGAAATACTCGAAGCCTCAGGCACCGCCGCAACGATCACTCTTGCAGCCATCCCCCTACTCGCAGGTGCTAAAGACCTTGCTGCCGAAGGCTATGAAAGCTCGCTCGCCCCAGAAATCCGCGCCGCCACCAACTATCGCATCACCGCACCCGAAGCGCCCGAAACAGCCCTGCTCTATGACCCGCAAACCGCAGGCCCCCTACTCGCCACAGTCCCTGCCAACATGGCCACAAGCCTCCTCGCCACCCTCCACGCAAATGGCGAATCCGCAGCCCTCATCGGCCATATTACCAAAGGCGACCCATACCTCACGATTCTCTGAGCATTTCGTAGCCACTCAAATATCCTCAGAAGATGAATTAACTCCCACAACGCAAAAGGGAACAAAAACCCATCTACTCTCTAGCACAAGCGAGAAATAGTTTCGCGGCGACACACCGCTACATCATTATCATTGAACATACGGCTTCAGCCACACGATCAGCCACCGCATCCAAATCGGCCAAATCGTCCGCAGCAACCTCAATCAAAGGCACCTCCATCCGCGCCCGGTGCTTTCCATAGCGCGGATCATAATGCTGCGACATCAATTCCTCAGCCAGTTTCACAAAACGTCCCGCCACCGCCATTGCTCGCCAATCGGCGATCACATCAGCCGAATGCGCCGCCCGTAGAGAAAAAAGCACCCTATCCAGCCGTACCGGATCAGCCACCATATCTTCATAAGCATTCACCAGATACTCCGCTCGCGCCGTCCGTGGCACCACAATCGCTACACGCGGGGCCGCAACCATCGCCCGCCACAGTTTTGGCGGCAATCGCACTTCGCCCACCCGCGAACTTTCTGCTTCCACCACCACGGGCCGTGAAGAGTCTAACCGCGCTACCACCAACGATAACTGTGTCTCAAAAGCTTTCTGACTCGGTTGCTCACCCATATGGCCAAACAAAGAGCCGCGATGGTTTGCCAAACCCTCCAAGTCGATCACCTGTATCCCACGCGCAGGCAGGCGGTTCAGCACATCAGTCTTGGCCGATCCAGTATTCCCGTCCAAAACCACCACAGGACATGGAAAAGACGCGTCATAAAGCGCATTCACAACCAGATGCCGCCAGCTTTTATACCCGCCCTCAATGGTCTCAACCCGCCAGCCGATCTGCGACAGAATAGACGCAAAAGATCCGGAACGTTGTCCCCCCCGCCAGCAATAAATCAACGGGCGCCAAGCGCCGGGCTTATCAGCCAAAGGCCCTTCCAGATGCCGCGCGGCGTTCTTAGCCACCAGCGCCGCACCAACCTTGCGTGCCACAAAGGGTGCGATCTGTTTATAGATCGTACCGACTTGCGCCCGCTCGTCATCATCCAACACAGGTAAAGAAATCGCACCGGGCACATGATCTTCGGCCCACTCTGCAGGAGCGCGAACATCAATGATATCATCAAAACCCAGATCGAAAATCTCCAGCAATCCGCCCAGCTTGATCGCCATCAGAACCCCATTTTCAAGCGCGCGACCAATACCACCGCCAGCATTGCCTCCTCTGCATAGGCGACAAAACTCTTCATATCCGCAACCCCACACCCATAATAGCGCCTAGCCTACTCAACAGCCGCGAAAAACAACTTCATCCATGCCTATCTTTCAAAGAACACCGCATCAATATAGCCAAACAGCATCACACACCCGCATCAAGGATCAACACCTCGCGCAAAAATTTCACCCAGACGAGATTGGGTTTGTGACTAGCGGTATCGAAAAAAATTAATCACTCCAATATTCCGCAGGTCTGCGTCAAAACACTCTTATCCACGCCACCTAACCACAAAAAAACCTTACCAGACACATCCTACAAAACCAATCCGCCTTGCTCTCTGCCCGACACCCATAACCTTAGTGCAGATATCCACGTCCCAAGACCTAATTACCGTGGCGCAATAGATAACAGTCCAAGACCTTTTTATCCTCGGCCACACCCACAAAAACCCGCTCGGCTTAACGCCAAAATCACCACAAACGAGACCATCTACATCCCCAGCAAATCTGCCAGCCAAGGCACATACCTACTCACCCCTTGGCCCACCACCAGACTGACTGTATGTGAAAGCTTCCGAAAGCCCAACGAAAGGACGGACCGCCTCACAACGGTCAGAACATGCGCAGCGCCCGACTTGACCAAGCCCTCAACAGCGGTCTCCTCTGTCTCCCGACTGAAGGGCGCATCGTCGTTCTGCGACCCCGCATCGGCGACGAACTAACCAGCCTCCCCCGCGACCGCCTTCTCGTCGCCACCGGCTTCCGCCCCGACCACGACTGGTTTGCCGCCCGCGGCTATGCCACCACGTCCCGTGCGACCGGAGACTTCGCGGCTGCTATCGTCTGCCTACCCCGAGCCAAAGAACACGCCCATGCCATGTTAGCCGAAGCAGCAAACCTCGTCACAGCAGGCGGCCCCATCGTCATCGACGGCCAAAAAACTGATAGCGTCAATGCTGTGCTAAAAGAGCTGCGTTCACGTGTCGCCCTATCCGAAAGTCTATCGAAAGCTCACGGTAAACTCGCTACCTTTCCCGCCGGACCCAAACTCGCGGTATGGGCCGCGAAGCGCAAACAAGTAGATGACTTCATCACTCTTCCGGGCGTCTTTTCCGCCGATGGTGCCGACACTGGCTCGGTCCTACTTGCCAAAGCCCTATCCACCGATTTCAAAGGCCGTGTCGGTGATCTCGGGTCAGGCTGGGGGTACCTTTCACGCAAAATACTATCTTTTAGGGATGTCAAGGAATGCCATCTAGTCGAGGCAGAAGCCGATGCACTCGACTGCGCCCGCCTAAACATCCTAGACAATCGCGCCCAGTTCCACTGGGCCGACGCAACCACATGGAAATCCCCACACGCACTGGACCATATCGTGATGAACCCGCCTTTTCACACCAAACGCGAAGCCAACCCCGCACTCGGCGCAAACTTCATCACTGCAGCGGCACGGAACCTAAACCCACAAGGGGTGCTTTGGCTGGTCATGAACCGTCACCTACCATATGATCGCAGCCTGACTGCAATGTTCCGCGATATAGCCGAAATAGGCGGAAACAGTTCTTACCGGCTCATCCGCGCCGCCGTGCCACTCCACGCACGCTAAGCCAGCGCCCGAATATCACCAACCTCTTGCCGACTACCTTTACTGTCTTCAACCACGTCGATGTACTGATTAATGCCCACCTGCGACGAACTAACCAAAACAGTTTATTTCATTGCCTCCGACACATCCTTCTGCATAATCAGATAGGTGCTAATGCTCAACGGCGACACAGTCTGATAGACGCTGCCGCTCCAGCCCATCATCACTGCGCCTTATATCATCCCCGCGCAAACAAGGATCTTCAGTCAACGCGTCTAACAGGATTATCCAGCAAAAAAGTAAATAAAGATATCCGCCTACGCAGGGATAGCACTATCCTCAGCTTTCAGGATATTGCGCCTTGCAAAGGGCAATCACACTCTGCGCCTCAAGCGCCAACTGGTCGCGCTTGATAAACAAGCTTTCCAATTTGTCCCGCTCGGCATTCAAATCAATGGCCTGCGGATGCGTACGCGTCTCAATTCTTTCGTCCAAACAGGGCCACGTGGTCACAGCTAGTGCCGAGTCACTGAAAGGCACCAAACATTCTTTCCAAGCCGGAACCGTCACACTGTATTGCTCAATTGCATAGCCACGGTTTAAGTTACCCTGCACCTCGATGATTAGCTTCTCGACAGTCCGCAAATCGCGAGTATTGCGATTGATGCATTGCTCTTGCGGCGCACCGCAAGCCGCAAGCAGCGACAAGAAAAAGATCCAACAGCGCATAACTAAATCCTGATGGCAAAGATCTACAAAACCATTCTAGGCTCTAACTCCAGTGTTGCCAAATACCATATTGGCGGAACTTATTCCATTTGCTAGGCGTAGCGCTATCAGCCGAAGGAGACAGTGCATGACCGATCCGTTCGACACCCGCAAAGCCGAAGCCGCTAACTGGTTCCGGTCCCTGCGCGACCGGATCATCACCTCGTTCGAAGAACTCGAAAACCGTTACGGTACCGGCACCCCCGGACGTTTCGACGTAATCCCCACCACACGCACCGATGGTGGTAGCGGACTGATGAGCATAATACGTGGCGGGCGCGTCTTCGAAAAAGTCGGTGTCAACGTATCCGAAGTGCATGGAACCCTTAGCGAACGAGCGCAAAAGGCGATGGCAAACCATGCCATTCCAGGCATAGACCGCGACCCGCGCTTCTGGGCATCAGGCATCAGCCTAGTCGCCCATATGGTCAACCCACATTGCCCTGCAGTGCACATGAACACCCGCATGTTCTGGACGCCCCATGTTTGGTGGTTCGGGGGTGGTGCCGATCTGAACCCTTGCCTCGAATATGCCGAAGACACTGCCCATTTTCACAACCAGATGCAGAAAGCCTGCGCAGCGCATAACGCCTCATACTTTCCCAAATTCAAAGCATGGGCGGACGAATATTTTTTCGTCCCTCACCGTGGCCGCTCCCGTGGCGTGGGCGGCATCTTCTACGACGATCTAAATACAGGAAACTGGGAGGCCGACTTTGCCTTTACTCGCGATGTCGGCACCCACTTCCTTCCCGCTTTCGTCCCACTCACCGAACGCCGCGTAAACACCCCCTGGACCGAGGCCGACCGTGAGGCGCAGCTCATCCACCGTGGCCTCTATGCCGAATACAACCTCGTCTACGACCGTGGCACGAAATTCGGTTTAGAAACCAACCATGACGCCAATGCCGTACTGATGAGCCTACCACCCATCGCAAAATGGACATAAACAGTCCCGCAAATTAAGGTAAAATAGCCGTCACAGGCTAAACCAAAATGGCCGATATCAAAATTAAAGCACGAGCCTTCTGGACAGACATCGAAAACGGCACCACCGCTGTGGGCTTTGCAGCAAGCGAAAACCCCGATGATGGTTATGTCCTATTTGAAGGCATGCCAGGCGCGACGATCAAGACTATCTATGTTGAAATTTCGGACGAAATCTTCGGTGCCGATAATGCCATAGAAACCGTTGTTTTTAGCGATGCGGGGTTTACCCTAACCCTTACCCCTCGAGCAGCCAGAAGATTCGGGATGGTGCGCGAAGTCGAGGTGCATGTGGCCGCGAATGACACCGATGGCCAATCAACAATCGCCGCACTAAAAATCTTACTCGGCCGACATAATGGTTTCTGACGCAGAAACCGCACCAAAGGTAACACAAGCAACCTTAACACAAAGGGCACGCCTCCCCCCGCCATCAACCGAATTCGGTTCGCGCAACAGCACAACGCCCAATCGAAACATCGCCGTCTCAAGCATAAAACGGTCACACTAGTAACAAAAGTTCCAGCACAGTAACTGCCCACCAGAGCATCGAGACTAAAACTATAAACGGCACAGAAAAATCATCTACCCCCATTTCAGCAACAGTCCTCAATGCTATCCAAAGAAATTCTTAGACGCACGGCCCAGAAGTTCTTCCGCCAGATCGCGCCCTAATTCCGCCCCGTCAGTAGCAAGCCCCGACCGCTCACCGGTAATCGACTCGCTACCGTCAGGCCTCAATATCTCACCCCGCAGCCAAAGACTGTCCCCATCCAAAAGGGCCAACCCGGCGATCGGCGTCTCGCAAGACCCATCAAGGTGCAATAGAAAATTCCGCTCTGCCGCCAACCGTAGCCCCGTGGGGCAATCGTGAATCTGCGATAACATCCATGCCACGCGATCATCAGTCAAACGCCGCTCAATACCGATCGCACCCTGTGCCACGGCAGGAAGCATCTCTTCCAGCTCAATCACCGCACGCACCACATGTGCCA
>JADZAO010000061.1 GCA_020852535.1 Paracoccaceae bacterium
ATAGCGCTCTAACGTCAATCTCATGATTTCGCGGTTTGTTAAACAAATCAGTCAGCGCCATCGGCTCATGACTGCACCGCCGCAATTCAAAGGCACGGTGGAGGAATCAAGCAAAGTAATTTTGATGGACCGGGAGTATCTTCATATCACCCCGTTCCTGAAAGCGGCAGCCATCAAGGCACGAGTGTAACTACTTTGCGGGTTAGAAAACACCGCCTCACTCGTACCGGATTCCACCACGTCTCCTGATTTCATCACCATGACCTTGTGTGACAGCGCTTTTACCACACGCAAATCATGACTAATGAAAATATAGGCCATACCCCATTTGCGCTGCAAAGACCGCAGCAGATCCACGATCTGCACCTGCACAGTCATGTCCAACGCACTCGTCGGCTCGTCCAGCACCACCAGCTTCGGACGCAAGACCATAGCCCGCGCAATTGCGATGCGCTGACGCTGTCCGCCTGAAAACTCGTGCGGGTAGCGGGTCATCCACGCAGGATCTAGATCGACCTCAACCATAATCTCGGCCACCATCGCGCGCCGATCACACGCCGATTTCAGCCCATGAATACGCAAGCCCTCAGCGATAATCTCTTCAGCCGTCATACGCGGCGAGAGGCTTCCGAACGGATCTTGAAAAACCACCTGCATGTCACGCCGTACTTCGCGCAACAGACCACGCCCCGGATCTCGCAGATCGCGCCCAATGAACACCACAGACCCTTCTGAAGCTATCAGACGCAGAATAGCAAGCGCCAGCGTGGTTTTGCCCGACCCGCTTTCACCAACGATCCCCAATGTCTCGCCAGCCCGCACCGAGAGCGTGGCATCGTTCACTGCCTTCACATACCCTACCGTGCGCCGCAGCAAACCCACCGTAATCGGAAACCACACACGCAGATGTTCAGTACACAACACTTCAGGTGCATTCGCAGGCACCGGACTAGGCAACCCCTTGGCTTCAGCCGCTAGCAACTTTTGCGTATAGGGATGCTGCGGATTGGCGAAAATTTCGGCCACCGGACCCTGTTCCACAATTTCACCACCCTGCATTACGCAAACACGATCAGAAATGCGCTGCACGATCCCCAAATCATGGGTAATAAACAAAAGACTCAACCCCTCACGCCGCTTCAACTCGGCAAGCAGCTCTAGAATCTGCGCCTGAATCGTAACATCAAGCGCTGTAGTAGGCTCATCCGCAACCAGCAGTTCTGGCTCGTTTGCCAATGCCATCGCGATCATCACCCGCTGCCGCTGCCCGCCCGACAGCTGATGCGGATAGGCACTCAACCGGGTTTCCGCCTCAGCGATCCCAACCCTCTGTAGCAAATCAACAATCCGCGCCCGTGCTGCGGTCCTAGTAAGTCCCTGATGCAACGCAAGGCTTTCACCCAACTGCTTTTCAATAGTATGCAGCGGATTCAAACTCGTCATCGGCTCTTGGAAGATAAAGCTGATGTCATTACCACGTACCTTTCGTAAGACAGCTTCCGACGCGCCAACCATCTCTGTCCCTAAATAACGCACCGATCCCTGCACATCAGTACCTTCCGGCAGCAGTGACACCATCGAAAGCGCTGTGACTGATTTACCCGACCCGCTCTCTCCCACCAACGCGACCGTCTCGCCCTTGCCCACGTTAAAACTGACGCCCCTTACCGCGTCGACTACGCGGCCATCCTGCCGGAAACGCACGGTCAGATTCAAAACCTCAAGCACCGCACTCATCGGAATGTCTTTTTTGGGTCAAAGGCATCACGCACACCTTCAAAGATAAAGACGAGCAACGACAGCATGATGGTAAATGTGATAAAAGCGGTGAACGCCAGCCAAGGTGCCTGCAGGTTTTGCTTGGCCTGTTGGGTCAATTCCCCAAGACTTGGCGCCGATTTCGGCAACCCAAAGCCCAAAAAATCGAGAACCTCCAACGACCCGATGGTGGTAGTGATAATGAAAGGCAGCATGGTCAACGTAGCAACCATCGCGTTTGGCAAGACATGCCGCACCATAATCACAAGGTCAGACACACCCAAAGCGCGCGCCGCTCGCACATACTCGAGATTTCGCGCTCGCAAGAATTCAGCCCTGACCACGCCAACAAGTGAGATCCAGCCAAACAAAACCATCAACCCGATCAACAACCAGAAACTCATCCGAAAAATCGACCCCACAATAATGATAACGTAAAGCGTCGGCGTTGCCCCCCACAGCTCAATAATCCGCTGAAACACCAGATCAACCAGCCCACCAAAATAGCCCTGCACAGCCCCCGCCGCGATACCGACGACAGATGTAATAAGTGTCACGATCAGCGCAAAACTGACTGACAGACGGAACCCATAAATTACCCGCGCAAGCACATCCCGCGCAGTATCGTCAGTGCCAAACCAATGACTAGAATCTGGAGCCGAAGGCGCAGGCCCGTCCAGATCATTAATCGTGTTAAACTTGTAGGGAATCAGCGGCCAAAGAATCCAGCCCTGCTCGACCGGCTCGCCCAGTACAGTACCCTTCTCATTCGCCTCCACGAGTATCCCTTCAGGATTTTCCCAACAGGCATCCGATCCACCCGCAGCAATAAGACAGCGCACTTCCACATCCGAATACTTGGCCTCAGTATTAAAATCACCGCCAAACGTGGTTTCGGGGTAAAACTTCAGGAACGGCGTGTATAACTCGCCCTTATAGCTGACGATCAGCGGACGATCATTGGCAATCACTTCAGCAAACAACGAAATCCCATAAAGCACCACAAATAGACAAAGCGACCAATAGGCTCGCCGGTTGGCACAGAAATTCCGCCAACGCCGCTGATTGAGAGGCAACAAAAACATACCCTACCGTATCTTTCCAAAGTCGATGCGCGGATCGACCCAAAGATACATCAGGTCCGAAATAATCCCCATCACCAGCCCAATCAGACCAAAGAAAAAAAGCGTACCAAAAATCACCGGATAATCACGCTCGACCGCAGCCTTGAAACTAAGCTGTCCCAAACCATCGAGCGAAAAGATTGTCTCAATGATCAGGCTACCGCCAAAAAACACGCTCACAAACAGCATAGGAATGCCTGCAATCACGATGAGCATAGCATTGCGGAACACATGCCCATAAAGAACACGGCCTTCAGTAAGCCCTTTGGCACGGGCAGTCATCACATACTGCTTCTTAATCTCTTCCAAAAAGCTGTTCTTCGTCAGCAACGTCAGCGTAGCAAAACTAGAAATCATGCTTGCGACAACAGGCAAAGTGATGTGCCACAAATAATCCATTACCTTGCCCCACAGGCTCAGCTCTTGCCAGTTATCACTGGTCAAGCCACGCAAAGGGAAAA
Organism: Paracoccaceae bacterium; assembly: GCA_020852535.1. Lineage (GTDB taxonomy): Bacteria > Pseudomonadota > Alphaproteobacteria > Rhodobacterales > Rhodobacteraceae > Paragemmobacter. The sequence goes on from JADZAO010000061.1 coordinate 3,344, forward strand.
AGCGAAAATACGATCCACCAGAAAACAACACCAACAGCAGGATGGCGAAGAGAAAACCAGGGATTGCATAACCTACAATGATTGCGCCACTAGTCCATGTATCAAAACTCGACCCATCCTTAACAGCCTTACGAATACCAAGAGGAATGGAAATCAAATGGGCGATCAGCGTTGACCACAGGCCCAACGAAATAGAAACCGGCATCTTCTCCAGCACCAAATCGACCACTTTAATAGACCGGAAATAGCTTTGCCCAAAATCGAAACGCAGGTAATTGCTCATCATAATAAAGAAGCGCTCGGCAGGCGGGATGACCTCTTTGCGACAATCAGGCGCGGCAATCGTGACCTTACCAGTATAGCCCTCATCGCAGACGATACGGGCAAAACCAAACTGCACCTCTAACTGCGCCAAAAATTCCGGCGGCAAGCCACGCGCACCTATATAGCCCTCATCCTCAACCGCCTTAATCTTCGCATCAAGCCCCTTACCCGACACGGCTTCCAGCGAATCGCCACCATCTTCCAACCGCGCCGTAATCTGTTCAATCGGACCACCCGGCACAAATTGCGTCAGGGCAAAGTTGATCAACATGATTCCAAACAGCGTCGGAAAGATCAGTAGAAACCGCCTCAGGATATAGGCACCCATCGGGATATTGCCTTACTTACAAATCACTTAAGTACGCCCGCCGCCTTCAACGCTTCGCCCTTCTCAGCATTGTACCACCAAAAATCAAGCTCGCCTAATTCATAGGGTGGCAATTTGACCGGATGTTCATACATGTCATAATAGGCGACCATATTTGTGCTCTTATACCAATGAGGTACCCAAAAACGTTCTGCCCGAAGCACACGATCCAGCGCCCGCGTAGCAACCTTCATCTTTTCATTGCTTTCAGCGGCCATCACAACGTCAATCAGCCGATCCACGGCAGATGACTTCAAACCCATTGGATTAAATGCTGATACATCACTGAATTCCGACGCGTAGTATTGCTTCAAATCTGGCCCTGAAATGTAATCTGAAAGCGCAAAACCAATGATAATATCGAAGTCATAGCTCGGCGGACGTATCCGACTCTCCATCTGTGCGTTATCAATAGCAGTCATATAGGCATCAATCCCCAACGCTTTCAGATTTTCGACAAAAGGCGTAATCACCCTGTCAACGCTCGGAGAATCCTTCAAGAACTCGACCTTAAGCACTTCGCCCTTTGCATTACGACGCATCCCATCATCGCCCACTTTCCAACCAGCCTTATCCAACAAGGCTGAGGCTGCACGCAGGTTCTTACGGTCCAACTGCCGCTCGCCGGAAACTGGCGCAAGAACGGCATCGTCCGTAAGGATGCTGACAGGCAGGATACCGTCATCAACCAGAGGCTGCAAAATCGCCACTTCTTCCAACGAAGGCACTCCCGTGGCCGCCATGTCAGTATTTTCCCAGACCGAGTTGATACGCTCATAAAGCCCATAAAACAAAGTCTGATTCGACCATTCAAAGTTGAACATCATCCCAATGGCCTCACGCACCCGCGGATCTTGGAACTTTTCCTTACGCAAGTTGAACAAAAACGACTGCCCACTAGCCTTCACCCCCGAAGGCAGTTCAGTCTTAATCACCTGCCCACTTACAACGGCAGGAAAGTTATATCCTGTAGCCCATATGATCGATGAGCCCTCCTGGCGGAAAGTGTAATTGCCCGCCTTAAAGCCCTCAAAAGCGGCCTGATAATCACCGTAATATTCGACACGGATACGATCAAAGTTGTCGTACCCCTTTTTGATCGGTAAATCCTTACCCCAATAATTAGGATTTAACTTAAACGTAATCGACTTCGAAATATCCAGCTTATCGAGTACGTATGGCCCTGTGCCAAGAAACGGCTTCATGCTGCTTTGCTCTAGGTCCAGTGCTTCCTTCTCATACTGCGCTTTCGAAAGAACCGTCAGCTCACCAATTGAGGCAGGCAAATCTCGTGTCGGCACACCCGGCTTAAAGGTAAACTTCACCCTATGCGGATCCAACGCCTCGACCTTGTCAACCTGCTGGCCCAAGAGCACACGCAAATCGGGCAGTCCCTTTTCAAGGAATAGGTTGAATGAAAATACCACATCATTCGCCGTCATCGGCGAACCATCCGCAAACGTTACCTCAGGCCGCAAGTTAAAGACCACCCATGATCGGTCCTTGGGATATTCCATCGTGCTACACAACAAACAGTATCTGGTACCGATCTCGTCCGAGATTTTGGTCAAAATCTTCTCGTAAGACTTCAATACAACTAACGGCGCGCGCCCCTTAACAGAATAAGGATTCATCGAATCAAATCCGCCAGACCTCCAGATAGAAATCTCGCCGCCCTTAGGCGCATCTGGGTTCACATAGTCCAGATGGGTGAAATCGGCAGCATATTTCGGCGGATCATCAAAGGTGGTGATTGCATGACTAGTGATCACCGTCTCGGCATGCGCGGCAACCGCAAAACCAGCCAACGCCAAGAGACGAGAGACGAGAGACGAGAGACGAGAGACGAGAGACGAGAGACGAATCGCCACCCTGTTAACCGACAGTCTCTTAATTATCATTATAACATGCTCCCTGCTTGTTAGGAACCATGCTAGCGGAACATTCTCAAGCCTCAAGTTATAATTGCGTAAAAACATCAAAACAAAAAAGACCACCTCTTCAGAGCGGCCTTTCGATAGACTTTCGCACCAATTACTTCAGAGTCGCAAGATAAGAGATAACATTAGCGCGGTCCTCGGCTTTTGGCAGGCCGACAAAAGACATCTTGGTGCCCGGCGCGTATTCCTTGGGGCTACGCAAGAAAGCAAACAAATTTTCTGGTGTCCAACTCTCGCTAGCCATTCCGACCAAAGCTTCTGAATAACCAAAACCCACAGCCGAAGCCTTCGGACGATTGACCACACCATTAAGGTGCGGGCCGGTCGCATCGCCACCATCAATCTTGTGACAAGACTTGCATTTAGCAAAAACCTTCTCGCCAGCCGTCACATCGGCAGCCGCATAAACAGTCGCAAAATCGGGCCCCTCCACAACAGGAGCCTCAGTAGTCACCTCTTCGACAGCCGTGTCTATAGTGTAGGCCTGTAGCACTTCTTCACCATGGCCTTCAGCCCCTATGTGATAAAGTGATTCCGCGGCCCATGCGCCCAGAAGATAAACCAGCAGCGAACCGCAAACCGCGCCGGTCACTTTGGTCAGAGTCATCGTGTCAAACATATCGCGCTTTCCCTTGGACGTCATTTGGCAAAGTATGTATCCGCTTCCAGCATCCTCTTTCAAGGTATAGTAACGCGACCAATCACCCCTGTGCAGGGGTTTTCACCATCGGAGCTGCATTAATGATCGGTCGCATTGCATTTCAGGGAGAACTAGGTGCCTATTCGCATCAGGCGTGCCTCCAATCGCGCCCTGAATACGAGACCGTTCCATGCCCCAGCTTCGAAGAAGTAGTCGATCAGGTTCGCAGCGGTGTTTGCGATCTAGGCATGCTCGCAGTCGAGAACTCCACCTATGGGCGCGTGGCCGATGTGCATAGACTTTTGCCGGAATCTGGCCTGCATATCATAGACGAGGCTTTCGTTCGCGTACATATCAGCCTGCTCGCCGTCAAAGGCACGACCATCGATCAAATTAAACGTGTGCGCTGCATGTCGATCCTACAAGGTCAAGCACATGGCTTCATCAAAAGCCACAACCTTGCAACTCTAAACTGGCACGACAACGCCGCGGCCGCCCGCGAAGTAGCAAACCTTGGAAACCCTACCGAAGCAGCACTCGCCTCAACCCTTGCAGGTGAAATCTACGGACTCGAAATTCTAGCAACCGAAATTGAGGATCAAACCAACAACACCACCCGTTTTCTTATCATGTCCCGCGACCTCGACCTCACGCGACGCGGCACTAGCAAGATGATGACCACCTTCACCTTCCGTGTCCGAAACATTCCCGCCGCACTCTACAAGGCGCTCGGCGGTTTTGCGACCAATGGAGTAAACATGACCAAGCTAGAAAGCTACATGGTCGGTGGCACCTTTACCGCAACTGAATTCTACGCCGATATAGAAGGCCATCCCGAAGACCAAAACGTAAGCCTCGCACTGGAAGAGCTGCATTATTTCACTTCACAAGTAAATATCCTCGGCGTTTACCCAACCGACCGCCCGAACGGCTAACTCTCAAGTCTGGTCAAGGTTCTGTCGCGCTTCAATATTGACAGCAATCTAGGCAAGATGACCGTAAAAAGGTCTCTGCACTCACTTCCGGACAAGTTTAAACGATCCGATGAACAAAAACTCACCAGCAGAGTGCACAGCTTAACATCCGGTTTCATTAAACAAGCTATGCTTGGCCGCCATCAACACCAGTTTCTCGCTCAACAACCTCTAGACTGTTAGTCTGTCAGACGCCCGCAAAAGCCCCATCTGTCGTCCGCTTGCGAATCCTACTACGACCCAATATATACACAAATGAGAGGTTGGCGCGGGCGAGCACCTCGCCAACCCGGTCAGGTCCGGAAGGAAGCAGCCGTAACGAGCCCCGCTTGGGTCGTTGTCAGCCTCTCACTTCTTTTCAGTCAAAGCATGATACGCGTCAACCGGCCCTTAGAGGAAGTAAGCCCAATCAAAAGCTTAGTTACAAAAACCACCAGCGACGCACCTATAGCAACCAGATTAGCACCACCTCACATGCAATAGAACCTTCGATAGACTAAGCACACCAACAACTCTTCATTTTCACCATCAAAACCACCCACAAAATCTCCAACGCGCACAAAAATCAATCGACCCCGCACCACCGCCAACTTTCAGGACCAGCATTTCGCTTCCCATCGGGTTTACGCCACCCCCGTCCCGGCCTAGTGTGACCACTGATTCAGGTGAAAGCGATTGCCATGTCCGATGCTCCGGGAAAAACCTATCAGGTCCTTGCCCGCAAGTACCGCCCCCAAACCTTTACCGACCTCATCGGTCAAGAAGCGATGGTCCGCACTCTAAAAAACGCCTTCGCCGCCGACCGCATCGCCCATGCTTTTGTGATGACCGGCGTAAGAGGGGTAGGCAAGACGACCACAGCCCGCATCATCGCCAAGGGACTGAACTGCACAGGCCCAGATGGTACGGGCGGTCCCACGACTGAACCCTGCGGACAATGCGAACCCTGCCGCGCTATCGCCGAAGGTCGTCATGTCGACGTGATGGAGATAGACGCAGCCTCACGCACCGGTGTGGGCGACATTCGCGAAATCATCGACAACGTCCACTACCGTGCCGCCTCGGCACGCTACAAAATCTACATCATCGACGAAGTACACATGCTTTCCACCAACGCCTTCAACGCCCTGTTGAAGACGCTGGAAGAACCGCCCGCCCATGTGAAATTCATTTTCGCCACCACTGAAATCCGCAAGATCCCCGTCACCGTCCTATCGCGTTGCCAGCGCTTCGATCTCAAACGGATCGAACCCGAGGTTATGATAGCCCACCTTACCCGTATCGCAGCCGCCGAAGGAGCAAACCTTGCACCCGATGCTATGGCACTGATCACCCGCGCCGCCGAAGGCTCGGTCCGCGATGCCATGTCACTGATGGATCAAGCCATATCCCACGGCGCAGGGGAAACCAGCGCAGCCCAAGTGCGTGCCATGCTAGGCCTTGCCGACCGTGGCCGCGTACTCGACCTTTTCGACATGATTCTAACAGGCGATGCCGCTGGCTCTATGTCGGAGCTCGCGGCACAATATGCCGATGGTGCCGACCCAATAGCTGTACTACGCGATCTGGCCGAAATCACCCATTGGGTATCTATTATCAAGATCACACCATCCGCAGCAGATGACCCAACCACCCCGCCCGACGAACGCGCGCGCGGACTCGATATGGCCGAAAAATTACCCATGCGGATACTGTCGCGCATGTGGCAAATGTTGCTTAAATCACTAGAAGAGGTACCGCTTGCACCAAACTCGATGATGGCCGCCGAAATGGCGGTGATCCGCATGACCCATGTAGCTGACCTTCCCGATCCCGAAAAGCTAATCAGAGAGTTACAATCCAACCCACAATCGCCCCGTGGCGGTGGGCCCGCAGGGGTCAGCGGTAGTCTGATTCATTCATCCGCCATGCACATGCCCCCCCCCGTTGCGCAAATGCGTGGCCCTACCATACAATCGGGCGGTCAAACTCTAGCCTTGGCCAAAGACCAGTGGCAGATCTACACAACCTTCGAACAGGTCATCGACCTGATCCGCACCAAGCGCGACATGAAACTACTGATCGAAGTTGAAACCAACCTCCGCCTTGCCCGCTATTCTCCCGGTCGCATCGAGTTCCAGCCCACGCCCGATGCAGCTACCGACCTTGCTGCACGCCTAGGTCAACGCCTAAAAAGCTGGACCGGTGCATGCTGGACGGTTTCAGTGGTGAACGAAGGCGGCAGTATCACCATTGCGGAATCCCGCAATGCTGAACGCCTACAAGCCGAAACCGAAGCCCACGCCAACCCACTAGTACAAGCCGTGCTTTACGCTTTCCCCGGCACCAAGATCACAGAAATTCGTACGCCCGAAACACTCACGGCTGCAGCGTTGAACGAAGCACTGCCGGAAGTCGAGGATGAATGGGACCCCTTCGAAGACAGCTGAAAGGATAAAACATGCTAAAAGGTATTCCCGGACTGGGCGGCCTCGGCGACATGGCCAGCATGATGAAAAAAGCACAGCAAATGCAGACTCGCATGGCTGAAATGCAAGAACAGCTCGCCAATACTGTCGTGCTGGGCAAAGCGGGTGCAGGTCTTGTCAAAGCAAGCGTGACAGCAAAAGGCGAAGTAACTGGAATAGATATCGATCCGTCGATCCTCATCGCTTCGGAAAAAGAAGTGGTTGAAGATCTAATACTTGCCGCTATCAAGGATGCTCAAGCCCGTGGCGCGCAACACATGGCCGACGAAATGCGCAAGATGACCGAAGCACTCGGCCTGCCCGCCGACATGAAGCTGCCTTTCTGATGCAAAACGAAGCCCCGCACGAGATCGAAGCACTGATCAACCTCATGGCTCGGTTGCCTGGACTCGGCCCCCGCTCAGCCCGCCGCGCAGTACTGACCCTGCTCAAGAAACGAGGCAATTTGATGGCTCCGCTTGCTCAGACGATGGCAAACGTGGCGCTGACCGCCCGCGATTGCCTGATCTGCGGGAATATCAGTACAGATGATCGCTGCGACATCTGTAGCGACGACCGCCGCGCTATTTCTGAAATCTGCGTGGTGGAAGATGTCGCCGACCTCTGGGCAATGGAACGCGCAGGCGTGTTTAAAGGCCGCTACCATGTACTCGGCGGCACTCTTTCGGCACTAGACGGTATAGGACCCGAGGAACTCCACATACCGCGACTCTTAGCTCGCGTCGCCAGCGAGGGTGTGACCGAGATCATCCTTGCCCTAAACGCCACCGTGGATGGCCAGACCACTGCACATTATATCGCCGACAGCCTATCATACACAGAGGTGACCATTACCTCACTAGCCCAAGGTGTACCCATCGGCGGCGAGCTGGACTATCTTGACGATGGCACTATCGGCGCGGCTCTTCGTGCCCGCAAACGGTTCTGACTCGCCAAAATCTGACACGAGTTTCACGCCGTTTTTTAACGCAGAAACACGATTCGATTTCAGAATCCTAAACTTGCGTCAAATTCTGTCGCATTTTTTGTATTAGAAAACAAAAAATCCAGATCCGGGTTCCACCAATACGGAAAAAACCGCTCACTGGCGCGAGCTATCGTCCTCTTCATCATCCCCTGTCGGCAGATTAAAGAAACTCTCCGCATCCGAGAAATCAGCGGACTTCTCTTCCCGCTCGTGCCGCGTGAACTGTTCCAGAGCCGAAGACATTTTCGGCTCAATATCCATGCCCAACGACTGCTCGGTCGACACCAACTTACGACGTTCGTCGTCAGTCATTACAGTACCCCCCGATGCTTTCTTACGAGCGGCAGCCTGTACGGTGGCATCAAGCTCCGATTGGCGACACAAACCGAGCGCAACCGGATCGATCGGGGTGATATTATTAATGTTCCAATGTGTCCGTTCGCGGATCGACTGGATAGTCGGCTTCGTAGTTCCAACCAATTTGCTCACAGCTCCATCCGACAATTCAGGATGGAACTTGACCAACCACAGAATCGCAGCAGGACGATCCTGACGCTTAGACAGCGGCGTATAGCGCGGCCCGCGGCGTTTTTCCTCGCCAACAGCAGCGGCATTAAACTTAATCTTCAACGTATAAAGCGGATCAGCCTGCCCGCGCTCAATCTCGACCGCGTCAAGTTGGTTGTTTGCAACCGGATCAAAACCCTTCACACCCGTCGCCACATCGCCATCAGCGATGCCCTGCACCTCAAGCTCGTGCATACCACAAAAATCTGCAATCTGCTTGAAGGACAGCGTAGTGTTGTCGACAAGCCAGACAGCGGTGGCCTTGGCCATAAGCGGCTTCGTCGTCATCGGATGCTCCTTTAAATATCTCTCAATGACCGATAATCGGCCGGGGCCGCCTTTCCACGATTTCGGGGAAGTTCAACCGCGCATATAGTAAGTTTTAGGGTAAAAGGTAAAGTAAAAATATACTAGATCGTATAGCCCTGATCATAATCTTACTAACCACTGAGCCCGCAACACAGACTAAAAACAAACACGACCGCGATTTCTACTATCACGTCATGTCGTTGTCGTAGTTAACCAAATGGTGCAAACAAACCAACAATACGATTCCAACTACGGCTTGAATTTCATCCAAAACATCATCTCCAACCCAACCTTAACCACCGTTTCCAAAACCTCCAACACGCAAGATTAGAAAATTCCACGGCACGCATCATGCGGAACATTTAATCTTATTGGGGCCTTTCAGCGAAACCTGTCCCTCATCCGCCCCGGCAAATCTTCCGGCACAGTAGGCCCACGCCACTTTTCCATAAGATTCATCGAACCAGCAAACAGCGCCTTACCAATAACATTGTCTCTAATCGTAGCCTTAGCCTTTTCGATTTGCATCACTTCCCCAATCCGCCGATCGAGGAAATCCCTCGTCGCCTGATAGGCGAGGCTATCGTCACCCAGCCAGTAAAATACGGTCAATCCATAAACCGCCGATAAGGACGCCCGCTTGGAATACCAATTTAAATCCCACGCTGTATCGCCTAGCGCGCCCCAAATCGCATCAGCAGTGCCCCAGATCAGCTTGGCTCCCTCAAACGCATGTTGCGGCAACGCAAACAGCGTACTACCCCGTCGTACCAGTTCGCGATAGCCTACCACCTCTAGCCGCAACCACAACGCATGAGCGATCCTCTCTCGAAAGCGCATGGCTGACATATCACTCACCGCCAGCGCTTCGCGCATCATCCGATCACCTCGCAGATGATAGGCAACCGCTAGGTCAATGCCCCCGCGTGGGAACAAGGCTCGCCCCAAAGCCGGTGCACAACCCGAATCGGCAATCGCCGCCTTCAACGTGGTTTCCGACCAGCCATCAAACGGGACATGAGCAAGTGCTGCATCCAAGACCGCCTCTTTCCAATCGATTACAACAGTATCTGTCGTCATCTCCCAGCCTCCTTCACTCTGATGGACAAACCCCGTCGCAGTTGTTATAGGCTGCCTGCCTGCACTCTCACGTGCAACTTTAACCTAGGAAGGTGGTGACAACCACATGCAGGTCAGCGTCCGCGACAATAACGTCGAACAGGCACTCCGTGCCCTCAAAAAAAAGCTCCAACGCGAAGGAGTGTTCCGCGAAATGAAACTCAAACAACATTTCGAGAAACCCTCCGTCAAGAAAGCGCGCGAAGCGGCTGAAGCAGTTCGCCGCGCAAGAAAGCTCGCACGAAAGAAGCTCCAACGCGAGGGTGGCCTCTAAACCGTTAGCGACTCTGTGGAAGGCTCCGTTAGAACCATACCAATACGATCAACCCCCATCCGTCAGGCCGGGGGTTTTTCTTTTGAAACGCAAAAAGCTTTAATCTCTAAGACTTTGTTTGATTTTAAACCCGGCTGCACGCCCCGGTCGAATCGAGATAAAAGACAATAAACGGCTGTCTTCCTGAAAATCCAAAGAAAGCTATCCAAAAGCGAAATAGCTAACCCCACCTCCTCAAACTGCTAGCGCCGTAGTCTTCATCACCGTTCGCAGAGCGAAAGACGAATGCATCTGCCGCACCCCCGGCAACCTACTCAAATACTTCCGATGGATGCGAGCAAAATCCTCAGTATCCTCAGCCATGATCTTCAGCAGATAATCCGCCTGCCCCGCCATCAGATGACATTCCAGAATGTCAGGAATCTTGGCCACCTCGCGCTCAAAAGCATCTAGTAAATCGTCCGCCTGCCCCTGCAAGGTGATCTCGACAAACACGGTCGTAGGCCGTCCCAATCGCCGTGCATCCAACAGCGCCACATACCCCGCGATGAAGCCCTCATCCTCCAACCGCTGCGTGCGGCGATGGCAAGCGCTTGGCGACAGGCTCACCCGTTCCGACAATTCAGCATTGGTAATCCGACCTTCCTTCTGCAATACGGTCAGGATACGACGATCGGTTGCGTCAAGGTCCGACATGGCGGCAAGTTCTTTCATTAAAATGTCACTCTGCGGAGAATTCTACCAACAGACCGAGCCACAGTCACCCAAAATTCAAAGCATCTTCACCGAACATGAACCACTCTTATCCTAAGGACAGAAAGTCCATCAGGGAGAAAGAAATGAAGATTGGTTGCCCAAAAGAAATTAAACCGCAAGAATTCCGCGTCGGGATGACTCCCAGCGCAGTTCATGAAGCTGTCGCCCACGGCCATAGCGTAATGATGGAGACGGGAGCAGGCCTTGGCGCTGGCTTCACCGACGCGGCCTATAAAGCCGCCGGTGCCACCATCATTGCCACGGCGGAAGAGGTCTTCGCCAAAGCCGAGATGATCGTAAAGGTCAAGGAACCCCAACCCGTTGAACGTGCCCGCCTGCGCGAAGGACAACTTCTCTTCACCTACCTCCACCTCGCACCCGACCCAAAACAAACACAAGATCTTCTCAAATCAGGCGTCACCGCCATAGCCTATGAAACCGTGACCGATGCGCGTGGCGGCCTACCACTACTCGCTCCCATGTCCGAAGTTGCGGGTCGCCTAGCCCCGCAAGTAGGCGCATGGACGCTACAAAAAGCCAATGGAGGACGCGGTGTTCTACTCGGCGGCGTGCCAGGCGTAGCCCCTGCCAAGGTCATCGTGATCGGCGGAGGTGTCGTGGGCACTCACGCAGCCAAAGTCGCAGCGGGCATGGGCGCGGATGTCACTGTACTCGACCGCTCACTCGTCAGATTGCGCTATCTCGACGATGTTTTTGGCGGCCAGTTCAAGAACGGCTACGCCAGTGCAGCCGCCATCGCCGAACTGGCGACCGAAGCCGACATGGTGATCGGTGCAGTTCTAATCCCCGGTGCTGCTGCACCAAAACTCATCAGCCGTGCACAGCTTTCCACCATGAAACCGGGAGCAGCCATCGTCGATGTCGCCATCGATCAAGGCGGCTGCTTCGAAACCAGCCACGCCACCACACATCAAGACCCGATCTACGAAGTCGACGGCATCTTGCACTATTGCGTGGCCAACATGCCAGGCGCCGTAGCTCGTACTTCGACGCAAGCCTTGGGCAACGCTACGCTACCCTTCCTGCTCGCCTTGGCCGACAAAGGTTGGCGTCAAGCCTGCACAGACGATCCACACCTTCTGAACGGTCTGAACACCCATGCGGGCAAGTTAACCTATGCAGCAGTCGGCACCGCCCTCGGCTTACCGACAATTAGCCCTGCCAATGCACTGAAACTTTAACAAAAAGGCCCGTTCGGCACCACCGGACGGGCCAAACTCTCATTTCTTAAACGAATCGCAAATATGCACGTCCTACTTAGTCAAACCCGCCAAAGAAGATGCGGCACCCGGCCCGTTTCATCCCCACTCGCCTCAGTCAGCTCTTAATCCACCTAAGTAAACCGCACACAGCTGTTATTGTCGGCATCTTCGTCGCAAATCTCGCGCTCTGTCACATCGGATGCTGCCACATGTCCACCGGATCGAACAATATCCGTTTGGCCGCATCAATCAGCAGCCCGCTATGCCCACCCCCGAACGATCATATAACACGTAATCGTCTTCGAGCGCTAAAGCACACAACATAGCCATAGGCTTTCGCTAAATCAGGCGTTCACAAGTGCCATAAAAATCAAAATGCAAATCACAGCGATCGCACCACGCGACACAAACCACATGAAATTGTCAAAAGTCTTTTCCTGCACACGGATATCCATGTTACCGAAGGTATAATCTTTGTGATCAGCCATGACGGTTCCCCTTCGTATCGCTTTTCAAGCCACATACCTGATTCACCGCAGACTGTCACGGGTGCATCGCCCACACCCACAGACTCATCATAGCAAAACTTATCCCGCACGACGAGTCAAACGAACACTCCTTCGACTCCTCCAAAATCACATTCAACAACACTAGAAACTCCTCGGCAACACGCCCCAGTTTGGTAAAAGTAGCCAGCACTTCGAAGCTCACCAGATACATAAAGATAAAAGACAATTTTTCCAGCGACACAGGATTAAGTCATGGCAATCTCTGACATCTCTTGTACTACGAGAACCGCAAGGCTAGGACAGTCAGACCAACTCAAACTACCGCCTTCACAACCACGCCACCACAACCCGAAGGCTGCGTCATGCAAACTGAACAGCTTGCCTCCGATACCCAAGGCTTGACGCGCGCCGCAGAGATCCTGTCGGCAGGCGGCCTCATCGCCTTTCCAACAGAAACGGTCTACGGCCTTGGCGGCGATGCACGATCCGACCACGCTGTCGCACGGATCTTCAACGCAAAGGGCCGCCCGCGCTTCAACCCACTAATCGTCCACGTCCCCGACCTTGCCGCCGCCCGCCGCTACGCACTATTCAATACTAGGGCAGAAGCACTAGCCGCCACCTTCTGGCCCGGGCCTCTAACGCTAGTGCTTACTCTGCGCGACGATGCAGGCCTCTCCCCCCTCGTCACCGCAGGCCTGACGACCATAGCAATCCGCATCCCCAAACATCCGCTGGCCCGCGTCCTGCTCACTACCTTCAACGGCCCTCTCGCTGCCCCCTCAGCCAACCCCTCAGGAAAAGTTTCCCCCACCTGCGCCTCACATGTCGCCGAAGGCCTCGACGGCAAGATTGAAGCCATCCTAAACGGCGGTCCCTGCACAGTAGGTATTGAATCCACTATCATCAGCCTCGACGATACCCCCACGCTCTTACGCCCCGGCGGCATCCCGACCGAAGCAATAGAAACCGCACTAGGCCAGCCCCTCACCATAAACAGCAGCACGACCAAACCCAACGCTCCTGGTCAACTCGCCAGCCACTATGCACCAAACGCACCGGTCCGATTGAACGTAACAAATCCCACCAACGGCGAAACCTGGGTTGGCTTCGGCCCCTGCACAGGGGCCACACTAAACCTGTCGCAAAACGCCAACCTAATCGAAGCAGCAGCCAACCTCTTCGATACACTTCGACGCGCAGACCAACTCGCAGGCCCGCAAGGCAGAATCGCCTTTGCGCCTGTCCCTGAAACCGGCCTCGGACGCGCCATCAATGACCGCCTGAACCGCGCTGCAGCACCCCGACTTCAACCAACTTAATTCAAAGAAATTTGGCCGCCGCCTACAGGTCCATAGAACGTCGCAATCACCCACTTCGACGTTCTAAAATAGCTTATCAAAAAACTACAAAAAGTGATGTTGCAAATCACGAAACACAAAACTTAGCGCATCATCCACATCGCGATCAGCACAAGCGATCCTTATCTTACTAGGACACATATGCTCTCTCCGACCCGCAGTAATAAGCCAACCCTCGGTTCTACTCTGGCACCTTGAGACCTCGCCTGCTTCACTCAGATGTAACGGATATTCAGAATTTCATAGCTCTTCTGCCCGCCGGGGGTCTTCACTTCAACACTGTCGCCCTCATCCTTGCCAATCAACGCCCGCGCCAACGGCGAGCGAATGTTCAACAAGCCACGCTCAATATCCGCCTCGGCCTCACCCACAATCTGATAGGTCTTTTCCTCATCACTATCCTCATCGACAATGGTAACCGTAGCGCCAAACTTAACCGCGCCCGACAGTTTCGATGGGTCAATCACTTCGGCCAGCGAGACCAAGGCTTCCAGCTCCTTTATCCGACCCTCAATAAAAGACTGTTTCTCACGAGCCGCATGATATTCGACATTCTCCGAAAGATCGCCATGTTCCCGCGCTTCCGAGATCGCCCGGATCACGGCGGGACGCTCAATCGACTTCAACATCTTTAAATCTTCGTCTAGCGCGGTGAATCCACCGCGCGTCATTGGAATCTTTTCCATAATCCTCAACACAATAAAGAGGGTACTATGATCCTAAATCTGAGAACATAGCAAACCGCAGGTTTTCCACCACCTGAACCGACCAGAACCACAATTGCAAGGGGTCGCCACACCCAAATCAACGCAAATAGCCGCACAAACCAATAGAATATAATATTACGACAAAATTATGCTGCGTCCAGATTGACCCCGCCGCGCACGATACACTAAGGAACGCCAAGCAAAGTCGCAACTTTATTGCGCGCCTTGCTCGCAGAAGAAAAGGAAACCCTCGAATGGCTAAAACCGTCCGCGAGTCGATGGAATACGATGTTGTCATCGTCGGCGCAGGCCCAGCAGGGCTTTCCGCCGCTATCCGCCTGAAACAACTCAACGCGAATCTCTCAGTTGTCGTTTTAGAAAAAGGCTCGGAAGTCGGTGCACATATCCTATCAGGTGCAGTACTAGATCCCTCAGGCCTCGACGCACTCATGCCAGACTGGCGTGACCGCGACGCCCCTATCCAAACCAAGGTAGTCGAAGACAACTTCTACATCCTCGGCCCTGCAGGACAAATCCGCATTCCGAACTGGCCAATGCCGCCCCTAATGAACAACCACGGCAATTACATCGTATCGATGGCAAATGTCTGCCGCTGGATGGCAAGGCAAGCCGAAGATCTCAACGTTGAGATCTTCCCCGGCATGGCCGCGAGCCAAATCGTATACGAAGGGAATCGCGTCAAGGGCGTCATCGCAGGCGAATTCGGCCGCAATCCCAAAACCGGAGAGCCCGGTCCTAATTATGAACCAGGTATGGAGCTGCACGGCAAATACGTCTTCCTGTCAGAAGGCGTGCATGGCTCGCTCTCGAAAGAAGTCATCGCTAAATACGACCTATCCAAAGATCATTGCCCACAAAAATTTGGCCTCGGCATGAAAGAAATTTGGGAAATCGATCCTGCCAAGCATAAACTCGGCACCGTCACTCACACAATGGGCTGGCCGTTAGGGTCCAACGCAAGCGGCGGGTCGTTCATCTATCATCTTGAAAATAATCAGGTCTACGTAGGCTTCGTGGTTCACCTGAACTACGAAAATCCCTACCTCTATCCCTACATGGAGTTCCAACGCTTCAAACATCACCCCATGGTCTCCGATCTGTTGCAAGGTGGCAAACGCATCGCCTATGGTGCCCGTGCCATTTCCGAAGGCGGCTGGCAATCCATTCCCAAAATGGTGGCCCCCGGCGTAGCACTTCTCGGATGCTCCGCAGGTCTCGTAAACGTGCCTCGCATCAAGGGCAATCACAACGCTATGCTCTCGGGTAAAGCAGCCGCCGAAGCCGCCTACGCAGCACTGCAAGCAGGCCGCATGGGCGACGAACTTACGGATTACGAGACCAAAGTACGCGCCGGAGCAATCGGTCAAGACCTCAAAAAGGTCCGCAACGTCAAACCACTCTGGTCCCAATACGGCCTCATCGCCTCACTCATAGGCGGGGGAATCGACATGTGGACCAACACACTCGGCTTCTCGTTATTCGGCACTATCAAGCACGACAAATCCGACGCCGCCGCCACAGGCCTAGCCGAGAACCACAAACCCATCGACTACCCTAAACCCGATGGAAAACTTTCCTTCGACCGCCTCACAAATATCGCCTTCAGCTTCACCAACCATGATGATAATCAACCCGCCCATCTCAAACTACGCAATGCCTCAATCCCAATCGAAATCAACCTCCCAAAATACGCCGAACCCGCGCAGCGCTACTGTCCAGCAGGCGTCTACGAAGTAGTGTCAGAAGAGGACAAAAAACCACGCTTCGTCATCAACTTCCAAAACTGCGTCCATTGCAAAACCTGCGACATCAAGGACCCGTCGCAAAACATCTTATGGACCACGCCTCAAGGCGGTGGTGGCCCGAACTATTCCAACATGTGACACAACTGTTTTTCCAAGCAAATTCCGGGAAACTCACCACCAGCAGCGCACCTAAGTTTTTTGTCTCAAATTAAACCCTTCATCTAACAATCGCGCGATCTCGCCAACCTCTACTCAACGCCCCACCCCACCTAATTGCCTTGCCCCCCCAAGAGCTCTAGCCTAACACCTAAGCAAGACCCCGGAGTCGCCATGCCCTTCCGCTTTTTTCACCTGCTGTTTGGATTAGTACTAGGCACCCTTACTCTGCCCGCCATGGCTCAAAACACACCCCACACCGAAGATGCAGGGGCCTACATTGCAGCGCGCGTGGCCATTTCAAAAAGCGACTACCGCACTGCCACTACGTGGTATGATCGGCTACTAGAAAATTCCCCTGAAGACACCACCATCCTCGACGGCGCTATCACAGCCAACATGGGCATCGGCAACATACCCAAAGCCGCCGCTCTTGCTAACAGACTCTTTATCGCTAAAGGCAACTCACAAGTCGCATGGCTCGCCCAAATCGCCGACATGGCACAAAAGCAGGATTACGCCACCCTAATCGCCAACTATAAAACGGGTCGCAGTGCGGGTAAACTGCTCGACGACTTGGTACTCGCATGGGCTGAACTCGGCAACGGCGACATAACCCATGCGCTGGCAAGTTTTGAAGAAATAGCCCAAACTCCCAGCCTCGAAACCTTGGGGCTTTATCATAAAGCTCTCGCCCTCGCCTCGGCAGGCGATTTCGAAAGCGCAGACAATATCCTGTCGAGTCACAACGCCGACCCCATCGCTATTATGCGACACGGGGTAATAGCACATGTACAAATCTTATCGCAGCTCGAACGCAATCTAGATGCAATAGCTCTTCTTGAACGCAACTTCGGCACCGAACCCGACCCACAGATCGACACGCTGCGCACACGCCTGAAAGCAGGCGAAGTACTGCCCTTCGACATCGTGACCAAAGCCAGCGATGGAATCGCCGAGGTGTTTTTTACCCTAGCTACGGCTTTACATGACGAAGCCGACGACAGCTTTACCCTACTATACACTCGCATCACCTCCTATCTGCGACCTGACCACAGCGAAGCAGTCCTAATCTCGGCGAGTCTACTCGAAGCATTAGGCCAACCTGCACTCGCCGAAGAAACCTACGCGACCATCCCGCCTGACAACGGAGCCTATCATATCGCCGAAATTGGCCGCGCCGAAACACTGATCGCACAAGGCAAGGACGATGCCGCTATTGACGTGCTAAAATCTCTTGCCCGCAGCCATGGAAACCTCGTCGGCGTGCAAACAGCGCTCGGCGATGCGTTGCTGCGTCAGCAAGAACGCTTCACCGAAGCAATCCCCGCCTATAACGCCGCAATCAAGCTGGTCGGCAAGCCAGAACGTCGACATTGGAGTCTCTTCTACGCCCGCGGCATTAGCCACGAACGCAGCGGCAATTTCAAAGCCTTTGAAACCGACCTACGCCAGTCCCTCGCCCTCGAACCCGATCAGCCACAGGTCCTTAACTACCTCGGCTACAGCTTCATCGACCGCAGCGAAAACCTCGACGAAGCGCTCAAGATGATTCAAACTGCCGTGGCGAAAGAGCCCAACGCGGGCTATATCATCGACAGCCTCGCATGGGCATACTTCCGCCTCGGCCGCTACGAAGATGCTGTAGAGCCAATTGAGAAGGCCTCCCTCCTCGAACCAGTCGACCCCACCGTAACCGACCACTTAGGTGATATTTACTGGGCCGTAGGCCGCCAGCGCGAAGCGAAATTCCAATGGCGCCGCGCCCTCTCCTTCAACCCCAAAGAAAAAGACGCCAAGCGCATCCGCACCAAGCTAGAAAAAGGCCTCGACTCCGTTCTGGCAGACGAAGGCGCAAAACCTCTGACCGATCTAACGGATGATAACTGAATTCGCACCAGCCAAAATCAACCTCGCACTGCACATCACAGGGCAGCGAGCCGATGGCTACCACATACTCGACAGCCTCGTCGTCTTTGCTAATACTGGCGACCACATCAGGGCAGAACTCTCCAAAAAACTAACTCTCACAGTCGCTGGCCCGCAAGCCGCAGCACTCGCCATAACAGAAAATAACCTCTGCCTTCGAGCCGCCCGCACGATGGGCGTCACCGCCACAATCACACTTGAAAAAAACCTACCCGTCGCCTCCGGCATCGGCGGTGGCTCATCCGACGCCGCAGCCACCCTCCGGGCCCTATCACGCTTATCCGGCAAGCCTTTACCCGATCCTGCCACAATCATCGCCCTTGGCGCAGATGTCCCCGTCTGCATAAATCCTAGAACCGCGCGCATGTCCGGCATCGGTGAAACAGTCAGCCCGCTTACAAACGCCTTACCCCCGGCATGGCTCGTCCTTGTCAACCCTGGCGTAGGTATCTCGACCCCGCAAGTGTTCAAAGCCCTGACCCACCGCGACAAGACACCTCTGAAGCCGCTGCCAAAGCTAAAAAATAGCACCGAGCTCGCCGCATGGATCGCGATGCAGCGAAACGACCTCGAAGCACCCGCTCTAACCCTCCTGCCCGAGATCACCCGTGTCAAAGCAGCCCTTACAGCCCAGCAAGGCTGTCTCTTTGCTCGCATGTCAGGATCGGGCGCAACATGCTTCGGCCTCTTTGACAACTCATTTTCTGCCCATGCTGCGGCAACAGCCATCAAAGGCTCCCAACCACAATGGTGGACCGCTGACGCAGCGATTCTTTCTTAGATTTCTTTTACGTTGACTTAAATATTCCGTAATGACTTGAAAGAATGTAAAATTTCTCGACACTTTCGAGCAAACCACCTTCAAGCGATCCGTGCCACCACATAGACAGCCAAATCATTAAGCATCCCGCGCAGCGGATGATCAGGCAATACATTCAAAGCCGCCTGCGCCTTAGCAGCCCAATCCAAAGCCTCGGCACGTGCTGCCTCCATCGCACCATGTCGCGCCATCAATGCATTGGCATACTCCAAATCGCCTTGACGCTGATCGCCATTTTCAATGACCCGCACCCAAAAGGCTCGCTCCTTAGCATCAGCTTTTTTCACCGCCTTGATCACAGGCAGCGTCATCTTACGTTCACGAAAATCGTCACCGGTATTCTTACCAATCGCCACATCAGTTGCGCCATAATCCAAGAGATCATCCACAATCTGAAAGGCAATCCCCAGCGCATCGCCATAATCACGCAAAGCGACCACTTGGTGCTCAGGCATCCCCGCAATCACCGCGCCCACCTCGACAGCCGCCGCAAACAACGCCGCCGTCTTGCCCCGCACCACGGTCAAGTAAATCATCTCGGTTGTCGCCAGATCCTGCGCCGCGGTTAGCTGCAGCACCTCGCCTTCAGCAATTACCGCCGAGGCATTCGCCAAAATATCCATGACCCGCAGCGAATTAGTCTCAAGCATCAACTGAAAGGACCGCGCAAAAAGGTAATCCCCTACCAGAACGCTCGACTTGTTGTCCCACAAGAGATTCGCCGTAGGCCGCCCGCGCCGCCGCTGACTTTCGTCAACAACATCATCATGTAGCAGCGTAGCAGTATGGATAAACTCAACCGTAGCCGCAAGCTTAACATGTTGGTCTCCCTCATAACCACACAGCCGCGCCGCCGCCAGCGTCAACATCGGACGCAACCTCTTACCGCCCGCCTCAACCAAGTGCGTCGCAACCAGCGGAATGCGAGGCGCATGCTCACTCGCCATCCGCTGCGCAATCAGGGCATTAACCGCCGCCATATCCTCTGCCAACCACGCGGCCAGCCTATCATACGGCTTTTGCGAAACGTCATTCAAACTCATCGTCCCCGACCTCTCGACACGCGGACCTCATAACCCTTAAGTCATCTAACATGAAAGAACTTCTGCGCAACGCCAACCCAACGGTCATTACCTATGACTCAGCCCTTCTCGCAGGCAAAAATATAGAGGTATTCTAACTTGACGTCCACATAAGCATGCTTGACGAATCGCCGAGAATATTACCACGCCGCCTGATAATATAGGATGCCAACCACTTCATAGAAAACATCACTCTACTCAACATCGACATTTTCACGGACCAGCCATGACCTTTGCAGACAGCGATTTGACCAACGACAAGTTTCTGATGGGCCGTCTCTATCTATTACAACCCACCATAGGCTATCGCGCCACAACCGACCCTATACTTCTTGCCGCGGCCTGCCCCGCAAAAACAGGAGAAAGCGTGCTCGACCTCGGCTGCGGAACAGGGACAGCAGCCTTATGTCTTGCCACGCGCGTCACCGGCCTTTCACTTGCAGGACTAGAACTGCAACCCAAATACGCCGATCTCGCCCGCCGTAACGCCACACACAACGGTATCGCAATGCAAGTCGAAACCGGCAGTATAATCGCCATGCCTTCTTCTCTCCGACGCAGCTTCGATCATGTCATTGCCAACCCCCCTTACTACCCCGCCGCAAGCTCGCCTTCACCTATCAAAAGCCGCGACATCGCCCTTCGTACCAGTACACCGATTACCGCTTGGGTTCAGGCCGCCGCCACCCGCCTGAAGCCAGGTGGGTGGCTGACAATGATCTTCTCGACCTCCAACCTCCCCGAAGCACTGACCGCCCTACCGCCGAAACTCGGTTCACCCCTCGTCCTACCCCTCATCCCACGCGAAGGACGCGAAGCCCAACGCCTCATCCTGCGCGCACGTAAAACAGGCCGCGGCTCCTTCCGCCTGCTGCCGCCATTCGTACTACACCAAGGCCCCACACATGACGACGACCACGAAAACTACACCCCCGCCGCAAATGCCGTATTGCGAGATGGTAATGATCTATCAGCTGCGTTCCGCTAATCACTTAAAACTATCCAAATATCAGTAGAGAACTTCCATGAGACAAATCACTATCCATGAAACCCCAGTCAGATCAGGAAGACAAACATAGCAATTGCTTCTTATCTACAAGAACTACGCCGCAAGCAACAAAACCTCAGTTCCACCAGAAATTCCACAAAACGATTCCAGATCAGTTCTAGAACACCGCCAGTACCGAATGTAAAAACGTTCGACAAAATTGGTGGTACGATTGCAAACTCAATTTTTATCGCCCACCCCCTCGTCTCTTTACTCACAAATTTTGCCGAAAATTTTTATTTTTCCAACTCTCCGTCCACAAAAGAAAAGGCCCGTACAAACAGCGCGAACCTTTTTCAATCAAACATAGAAAAATCAAACGAAGAATTGCCCGCCATTGACTGAAATCGTCGATCCCGTAATGAAACCCGCATCATCAGATGCAAGAAACACCACCGTCCGCGCAATCTCCCAAGGCTCACCCAAACGACCCATCAAAATCTGCGAAATAATCTG
>JADZAO010000062.1 GCA_020852535.1 Paracoccaceae bacterium
CATTGTCCGACGACCTCAATACCGCAGGCGCCATCGCTGAACTTCACGCGCTTGCTGCCAAGGGTAACGCTGCAGGTCTAAAAGCTTCTGCCGCACTACTTGGCTTGCTTCAGGATGATATGGACACATGGGTAGACGCGGGTATCAACCTTGCTCCTTATGCCGCAAAACTCACCGCCCTGCGCGAAGCGGCTATGACGGATAAGGATTTTACTTCCGTTGATGCGATGAAAGCCGCCCTTGTCGCCGCAGGAGTCGAGGTACGCATGTCAAAAGCGGGTGTGGAACTTCTGCCTGGCTCCGGCTTCGACGCCGCAAATCTGGAAGGTCTCGCATGATACAATTTCTTCCAAAGAAGATTGTAAATTCCTTCGAAGGAATTTGGTTGTTCTCCTTGCAGGAAATCGCCCAATGACCGAACGGCTTTATCTTTTTGACACTACGCTGCGCGATGGCCAGCAAACGCAAGGCGTACAATTTTCGACGTCCGAAAAACATCTGATCGCAAAAGCGCTCGATGCGTTCGGCATTGATTACATCGAAGGTGGTTGGCCCGGTGCTAACCCGACCGATAGTGACTTTTTTAGTACCCGTACCAATACCCGTGCCACTATGACTGCTTTTGGTATGACCAAGCGGGTAGGGCGCTCGGTCGAGAATGACGATGTGCTTGCCGCTGTGCTTGCTGCCAAAACACCTGCCGTCTGCCTCGTCGGTAAGGCACATGAATTTCATGTCCGCACCGCGCTTGGCTGTACGCTCGAAGAAAACCTTGATGCTATCTCCTCCAGCATCGCCTATTGCGTGGCAAAAGGGCGTGAAGCTTTGCTGGATGCCGACCATTTTTTTGATGGTTACCGCGCCAATCCAGCCTATGCTCTGGCTTGCCTGCGCGCGGCACTTGACGCAGGCGCTCGTTGGGTCGTGCTTTGCGATACCAATGGCGGCACGCTACCTGCCGAGGTAGGCAGCGTTGTGGCCGAAGTTATTGCTTCAAACATCCCTGGTCATCGGCTTGGTATTCATTGCCATGACGACACCGGAAACGCTGTGGCCAATTCACTAGCCGCCGTCGATGCAGGCGCACGCCAGATACAGGGCACGTTCAATGGTCTGGGAGAACGTTGCGGAAATGCTAACCTTACTACGTTGATTCCTACACTTTTGCTCAAGGAGCCCTATCGCTCGCGCCTGATCACCGGCATTACTTCCAAAGCGCTGGTCGACCTTCTCCGCGTATCGCGCCAGCTTGACGATATCTTGAACCGCGTCCCTCTGCGGTCGGCACCTTATGTAGGTGCCAGCGCATTCGCTCACAAGGCAGGGCTGCATGCCAACGCGATTTTGAAAGACCCGTCTACTTACGAACACATTGACCCCGCACTGGTTGGTAATGAACGCATCATTCCAATGAGCAATCAAGCAGGTCAATCTAACCTTCGCGCTCGCCTTGTCGCGGCCGGCATAACGCTCGAGGCGAAAGACCCACGTCTTAATCGCATCCTCGACGTGATCAAGGAACGTGAAGATCAAGGTTATGCATATGACGGTGCACAAGCCAGTTTCGAACTAGTCGCACGCGCTGAACTTGGCCTTTTGCCGACTTTTTTTGAGGTAAAGCGTTACCGCGTCACTGTCGAACGCCGAAAAAACAAATATAACCAAACGGTTAGTCTATCGGAGGCCGTAGTCGTAGTGAAGATTGACGAGACCGAGATTCTCTCCGTCAGTGAATCAATGGACAAAACTGGTACCGATTGTGGCCCCGTTAACGCGTTGGCAAAAGCCCTATCAAAAGACCTCGGTCCTTATCAGACTTGCATCGACGACATGCATCTCGTTGACTTCAAGGTCCGCATCACGCAAGGAGGCACCGAAGCTGTCACCCGCGTAATCATCGACTCCGAGGATAGCCAAGGTCGCCGCTGGTCTACCGTGGGAGTGAGCGCGAACATCGTGGACGCGTCTTTTCAGGCTTTGCTTGACGCCATTATATGGAAACTTATCCGCGATCACGGTACGTCCGCATGAGTATCGCCGCTTGCGCTACTTTAGTAGAACGCGGCGACCCAGACCGTTTCGTGGCCACTATGGCAGCTCCCGCAGCTGCACGTCCGACGCTTTTTGTGCTATATGCATTCAACCTTGAAGTCGCCCGTGCGCCTTGGGTTACTAAGGAGGTTATGATTGCCGAGATGCGCCTGCAGTGGTGGCGCGACATCGTCGAGAAAGCGGAGCGGGGCCAGACCTGCGCACATGAGGTTGCAGGTCCCCTCGCGACCCTGATCCACGAGCGGAACCTGCCGCTCGATCTAATCTACCGTTTGGTTGATGCACGACACCATGATATCTATTCCAATGCCTTTGAGGATGAAACTGTCTTTGATACCTATCTGAACGATACCGCAGGTGGGTTGATGTGGTGTACAGCGCTCGCTCTTGGTGCACCGCTGGAAGCCGAAGCCCCTGTCCGCGCTTTGGGGTATGCCGCTGGCCTTGCTGCTTATCTTCGCGTCGTTCCTGTGTTGCAAGAACGTGGCCGATTTCCACTGATCGATTCTCGTCCTGAAGCAATCGCAAGCCTCGCACAGCGGGGTCTTTCTTGTTATGCTGCATATCGCGCAAAACGACACTTAGTGACGAAACAGGCTTGTCCCGCCTTAATTGCCGGATGGCAGGCAAAAGCACTGCTGCAGCAAGTATCGAAAGAACCAAAACGCGTAATCGAAGGCGCCATTTTTCTTTCTGAATTTCACATTCGTTTCAGCATGTTGCTAGCCTCATTTTTAGGAAAACCTTAATATTTCCATGCTCTAAGACGCATCGTTTTCTAGGACAAGAAAGAGTATAGAAAGTTCCCGCCTTGTGTCTTTTCTCGCTCTGGAAGATGCTGCGCCATGACCGATCGTATCCTCAAAACAACCGACTGTCTTAGCGAAGGTGCTGCATGGCTTGTCGCTCGAGAGCCACGTTTTGCGCTCGCCGTGCCCGCCACAGGTCTGTCGTGGCGGCAAAGCGAACAGGGGTTTAACGCATTACTTGGTGCCATTGTTAGCCAGCAAGTCTCAGTCGCGTCGGCGCGTGCCATTTGGGCACGGCTGGAAGCGGCAGGCATGTGCGATCCCGCTCAACTTTCCATCGCTAGCGACGAAGACTTACGCGCCATTGGCCTTAGTCGGCAAAAGGCTCGCTATGGTCGTGAACTCGCCCGTGCTGGCATTGATTTCGACAGATTGAACCGACTTTCCACCGAAGAGTTGATAGAAACCCTTATCGTCGTTCCGGGCATCGGCCGTTGGACCGCCGAAATTTATGCCATTTTTGCTCTGTCTCGCGCTGATGTCTTTGCCCCCGGCGACTTTGCCTTGCGGGAAGCGGCGCGTATCCTCTTTGACCTTCCGGAACGTCCGTCAGAACGTGTTTTGCGTACAATGGCTATGGACTGGAGCCCGTGGCGTTCTGTTGCAGCGCACTTGCTCTGGGCTTATTACAAAACTATCAAATTACTTGAGGGCATCTGATGGCACGAGCATTGAACTTTAAGAGCGCAGGCGCCGCCAAGGGCAAGGCGACCTCACTTATGGTCTTGATACATGGTTACGGGGCTAATGGTGATGACTTGCTTTGCCTCTCTGACTCTTTAATTCCGTATTTGCCGTACACTGCTTTTATCTCGCCGGATGCACCCGAAGCCTGTTCCAGCAACGGCTTGGGCTTTCAATGGTTTCCTATTCCGCGTTTCGACGGTTCAACTGAGTCACAGGCGAGGGCGGGGATGCTTGCTTCAAGTGATGATTTAAACACTTTCCTTGATGTTCTCCTTGCCGAATATGGCCTTGGTCCCGAGGCGCTAGCGTTGTTTGGTTTTTCGCAAGGTGCGATGATGTCGCTACACATATCTCCCCGCCGCAACAAGTCGGTGGCCGGAGTTATTGCCTGTTCTGGTCGCTTGTTGATCCCCGAACTGTTGCAAACTGAGATGCGGGTTAAACCGCCGATCCTACTGATGCATGGTGATCAAGACCTTGTCGTGCCATTTACCGAAATGTCGAAAGCTAGTGATGCGCTGATGACGGCAGATTTTGACGTTTATAGCCACATAATGAAAGGTGCTGGCCACAGCATTACGCCTGATGGTCTTGGAGCCACCTTGCAGTTTCTAAAAAAAATATATCGGCCTAGGCTTTGATAACACTTAATAATTTTTAAATCAGGGGCTGAATAATACAAGGTTGTTGAATGTAAGGCATATTTAATTTGCACCATAAGGACTGATGTTTAATGTCAAGCTATCGCTTTTAAATGAACGTCCAGATGACTTAGGCAAAAAAGGCGGCGGTTCGGTCCTTAACCCATTCCCAGACGGCAGGGGCACCGCGAGCAATCTTTGATCCTACACGGGATTCAAATTGGTCGGCTGTGACGTTGTAGGTGATCCATGTACCGCCATTGGATTGCAAGTTGGCCATGACAGGCTGCACGCGGTCGAGGCTTTTGGCAAAAACGGCGTCGAAGGTTTCAGCTGCTTCGAATTCGTCCCATAGGGCGCGAAACTGCTGTGCCTGTTCGGACGGGAGTAGACCGAAGATACGGGTGGCAGCAGCCTGTTCAGCTTTGATGGTAGCGTCGGACGCATAGGCTTGCCCGTTTTCGGAATGGATTGGGACGTCACCCACGTCAATTTCGACGAGATCATGTATCAGTAACATACGGATGACGCGATCGATGTTGACGCGAGGGTCGGCTTGCTCGGCTAGCACCATTGCGTAGAGGGCGAGGTGCCATGAATGCTCGCCAGAATTCTCGCGCCGCGAGCCATCACATAGTGTGGTGGCGCGTAGGATGGATTTTAGGCGATCGGCTTCATTAAGGAAGGCAAATTGTGCGGAAAGTCTATCGTTGGGAAAGTCAGGCATTAGTGGCTATCGCTAGGCTTGTGCGGTGCGACCTCTTGGCCGCGTTTAGTGTACAGGATTTTTTTTTCGAGTAATGCAATGCTCGCTTGCGCTTTTTTAAAAAAACGAACGCGGACGGTACCCATATCAGCGTGATCCTTCACCTAGACGGCGACGCACATAGCTAGAAACCGTATCAATCATCGGTTTCATATGCGCTTCCTCGTTTTTGAAGAAATGGTCGGCTCCTTCGATTTCCGTGTGGGTGATGGTGATACCTTTTTGCTCATGTAGCTTGCCGACTAAGGTTCTTGTGTCCTTAAAAGGGGCTACGCGGTCAGCGGTGCCGTTGATAATTAGACCGGAAGAAGGGCAGGGTGCGAGGAAAGAAAAGTCGTACATGTTCGCCGGAGGGGCGACTGAGATAAAACCCGTTATTTCGGGGCGGCGCATAAGTAGCTGCATGCCGATCCATGCACCAAAAGAGAAGCCTGCGACCCAGCAATGTTTCGCGTTCTGATTCATCGATTGCAGATAATCGAGTGCCGAGGCCGCATCGGAGAGTTCGCCAATGCCCTGATCATATTCTCCTTGGCTCCTGCCTACACTGCGGAAATTGAAGCGTAGCACAGTGAAGCCGAGGTTATAGAAGGCATAATGGAGGTTGTAGACTACTTTGTTGTTCATCGTGCCACCATATTGTGGATGCGGATGAAGCACGATAGCGATGGGCGCGTCACGGTCTTTTTGCGGGTGGTAGCGGCCTTCAAGTCGGCCTTCAGGGCCAGAGAAAATTACTTCGGGCATTGTATTAGGCCTATCTTTCCACGAGCGATTTGTTGACTAAATCGCTAGGTAATTTACAGTCATTTCAGAGGGCAGCCTAAATGCTAGTCTGCAGGATCGGTTTTCAGGTAATAGGCCGACGCCTTGGCGTCAATGTTTTTAGAGGACTTACGGCATGAAACTCTCGACTAAGGGGCGCTATGCAATGGTGGCGCTGGCAGATCTGGCGCTGATAGAAGAGAAGTCTGGGGGCGACAATCTGGTATCGCTCGCAGCAGTGGCCAAGCGGCAGGACATTAGCCTGCCTTATCTGGAGCAGCTGTTTGTCAAGCTGCGGCGGGCGGGACTAGTTGAGGCTGTGCGCGGGCCGGGGGGAGGCTATAAGCTTGCAAAAAGCGCTCATGCGATCCGTGTGTCGGATGTGATGGAAGCGGTCGATGAGACAGTAGACGCGATGCGCACCGGGGCGGGAGTTTCGGGCGGCGTGTCAGGGACACAGGCACAAAGCCTGACCAATCGGTTGTGGGAGGGACTGTCCGTTCAGGTCTATGTATTTTTACATCAAACGCGGCTTTCCGACGTGATTGGCAATTCCGTGACTCCCTGCCATGCGGTGCCTGCACTGTTTCGCGTATTGGATGTGGTAGACGAAAATGTCTGAGAGCAGCGCAATCGTGAGAATCTCTGCTTTCTGCGGTACACTTCGCGCCTCCCTCGGGGGATATTTTGGGACAGAAAATGGAGTACAGCAGTGAGGGAGCGGGTTTATCTCGACTGGAACGCTACTGCGCCCTTACGAGCCGAGGCGCGGGCGGCTATGCTTGAGGCGATGGATGTGGTGGGAAACCCTTCTTCAGTACATTTTGAAGGGCGAGCAGCGCTGACGCTGGTCGAGAATGCACGAACGCAGGTGGCGGCTTTAGTCGGTTGTAAGCCTGTCGAGGTGGTGTTTACTAGCGGGGCGACCGAGGCGGCGGCGGTGCTGCGTGGGTTTGGCGCTGTAACGGTGGAGCCTACGGCACATGATTGCCTGTGGTCGCAAAGGCGCGAAGGGCAGGATGTGCCGGTGCTAGGTTGGGGTTATGCCAACAATGAGACCGGCGTGATTGCTGAAGCACCTGCACATGAGGGGCCGGTGATGCTGGACATCGTTCAGGCGGTAGGGAAGGTAGCTTTCTCATTTGCATGGTCAGGGGCGGATATGGCTATCGTCTCAGCGCATAAGTTCGGCGGGCCGAAAGGTGTGGGTGCTTTGATCGTGCGGGACGGGTTCGAAACTCCGGCCCTGCTAACAGGAGGCGGGCAGGAAATGGGGCGCCGCGCCGGAACTGAAAATATCATTGGCATCGTAGGAATGGGGGCCGCGGCTGAAGCGGCGCAGCGCGATTTGGCAGATGGTGTCTGGGAGCGTGTGACAGAATTTAGAAATATTCTAGATTCCGCGTTGTCAGCATCGGTAAACAATACTATTTTAGTCGGAAAAGGTGAGCCGCGCCTTCCGAACACGCTGAGCCTGATTGCGCCCGGTTGGAAGGGCGAAACGCAAGTGATGGCATTGGACCTTGCTGGTTTTGCCATTTCGGCAGGTTCTGCTTGTTCCAGCGGAAAGGTGCGGACGAGCCGTGTACTGAAAGCAATGGGTTTTGACGAGAGGCTAGCCGCACAGGCAATCCGCATCTCGCTAGGGCCGACGACAACGGAAGAACAAGTAATGCGCTTCGCCGATGTGTGGTGCACAAATTATGCAAAAGCGTTGGCGCGCGCAGCCTGAGACGGAAATGGGCTAAGGCCTAAGGAGGAGACGACGATGACAGAGCTTGTCCTTGAGGAGTCCGAAGTCCGCGACGGCGTGGATCGCGAAACCATTGAGACTGTGCAAGCCATGGCCGGTAAGTACAAATACGGCTGGGAAACTGATATCGAGATGGACTATGCTCCCAAGGGCTTATCCGAAGATATAGTACGGTTGATTTCGGCCAAAAACAGCGAGCCGGAGTGGATGCTTGACTGGCGTTTGTCGGCATACCGACGCTGGGCTCAGATGAAAGAGCCGGAATGGGCGATGCTACACTATCCCAAGATCGACTATCAGAACCAGTATTACTATGCTTCACCCAAGAGTATGGCTGTTAAGCCTAAGTCTTTGGATGAGGTGGACCCAAAGCTGCTTGCGACTTATGCTAAACTAGGAATCCCGCTGAAGGAACAGCTGATCCTTGCGGGTGTCGAAGGCGCGGAAGAGGCCGGAGAGCGCAAAGTCGCGGTGGATGCAGTTTTTGATAGTGTCTCTGTTGGAACGACGTTTCAAAAAGAGCTTGCTAAGGCGGGTGTGATCTTCTGTTCGATTTCGGAAGTCGTACGCGAGCATCCCGAGCTGGTGAAGAAATACCTTGGCTCGGTCGTACCACAGTCAGATAATTATTTTGCTACGTTGAATTCGGCCGTGTTTTCTGACGGCTCTTTTGTCTACATCCCTGAAGGCGTGCGCTGCCCGATGGAGCTAAGCACTTATTTTCGGATCAATGCCGAGAACACGGGGCAGTTCGAGCGCACGCTGATTGTCGCGGACAAGGGGTCTTATGTCAGTTATTTGGAAGGCTGCACCGCGCCAAAGCGTGATACCAATCAGCTGCATGCGGCGGTAGTGGAACTGGTGCTGCTGGACGATGCTGAGATCAAATACTCGACCGTACAAAACTGGTATCCTGGTGATGAGAACGGGGTTGGGGGAATTTATAACTTCGTTACCAAGCGGGCTGATTGTCGTGGCCCACGATCGAAGGTGATGTGGACGCAGGTGGAAACTGGCTCAGCAATTACGTGGAAATACCCGTCTTGTATTCTACGTGGGGATGATAGCCAAGGAGAGTTCTATTCGATTGCTATCGCAAACAACGCCCAGCAGGCCGACACCGGCACTAAGATGGTGCATCTGGGCAAGAACACAAAAAGCCGGATTGTCTCAAAAGGAATTTCGGCGGGGCGGGCGCAGAATACCTATCGAGGACTGGTTTCAATGCACCCCAAGGCCACGAACAGCCGCAACTATACACAGTGCGATAGTCTGCTGATAGGTGACAAATGCGGTGCGCATACGGTTCCTTATATTGAAGTCAAAAACAACTCTAGCCGTGTGGAACACGAAGCGACTACGTCGAAGGTGGATGAGGATCAGCTCTTTTATTGTCGTTCTCGCGGGATGGATGAAGAAGAGGCTGTAGCGCTAGTCGTCAATGGCTTTTGCAAGGAAGTGTTACAAGCGTTGCCGATGGAATTTGCCGTTGAAGCACAAAGCCTTGTGGCAATTTCCCTAGAAGGGTCTGTTGGCTGATGTGATGTGGGGCAAAACCGATGATCGTCACGACATCTAATAGCAAACCACAAAACACCCATGAATTGTGACAAGCGAGATGATGATTGGTGCAAATATCATTCCTGATTTATTCGCGAGTCTGACAGAAATTGTTTTTCTATTGCTGCGTTACGAGGGGTGTAAGCTAGCAGATGCGACAAAAACTGCGCGGGCCGAAATGTATGTGGAGGTCACGAAAAAAAGAGGAGAATTCTACCATCACCGCCGATCTTGATTACGCGGTGATCGGGTAAAAATTTCTGATGGTTTTTATCAGCGCACGTTAGTTACACGAATAAACGACCCTGAGGGGCAAAAAACGGTGCTTTTGTGCATCGAGAGAACGGAAAAAGATGATTGAGATCAAGAATCTGCACGTTAAGCTTGAAAAGGAAGACAAAAAAATCCTCAAGGGTTTGAACTTGTCGATTGGGGCAGGCGAGGTGCATGCCATCATGGGTCCGAACGGATCGGGAAAGTCGACTTTGTCTTATGTCCTTTCGGGCCGTGAAGGATATGAGGTTACGGGCGGTTTGGTCATGCTAGACGGAGTAAAACTGCTAGACATGGAACCGCAAGAGCGAGCGGCGGCTGGATTGTTCCTTGCTTTTCAGTATCCGGTCGAAATTCCCGGTGTGAGCAACATGACCTTCCTGCGAACGGCAGTGAATGCACAGCGAAAAGCACGTGGCGAAGAGGAAATGTCAGCGAGCGAGTTTCTGAAGGTTGTGCGCGAGAAAGCAAAGACACTGAAAATTGACGTTGATATGCTGAAGCGTTCTATGAATGTTGGCTTCTCGGGAGGTGAGAAAAAACGCAACGAGATTTTGCAGATGGCAATGCTGGAGCCGCGCATGTGCATTCTGGACGAGACGGACTCAGGTCTTGATGTTGACGCCATGAAACTTGTGTCGGAAGGCGTAAACGCGTTGCGAAGCCCGAGGCGGTCGTTCCTTGTGATCACTCACTATCAGCGTCTACTCGATCATATCAAACCTGATGTCGTGCATATCATGGCGGCAGGTCGGATTATTAAGACGGGTGGGCCAGAACTGGCGTTGCAAGTAGAGAACAACGGCTACGCCGATCTTTTGGCGGAGGGCGTTTAATGCTTTTGGACGTGGCGAAGCGCGATGCGCTTGCAGCGCGGATTGCCAACTTGTCTATTCCGACGGGTGGCGGCTGGCTGGGCGCGGCGCGGGCAGAGGCTTTGGCGCGACTTTTGGCGATGGGTTTGCCAGGAAAGCGTGACGAATACTGGCGCTATACAGATCCGTCGTCCTTGACTACAGCAGTTCCACCCAAGACTCCATTGTTCGCGACAGATAACGAGCTGATGCCCTTTTCGGGTCTTGATCGGTTGAAACTAGTCTTCATCGATGGTGTCTTTGATGCGGTACAGTCGGATGATCTAGCGCTAGCGGGTGTCGAGATTGAGCGGCTGGGAATTGCGGGTAGAAGTGACATTCATTGGGCGCAGAGCCTTTATGGTGTGCTGGAAGCGCGGGGACAAATGCCGGTTGAGCGGCCTTTGTCGGCCCTTAATTCGGCTTTTGCCACGGATGGCGTGTTGGTGCGTGTGAAGGGAAATGCAGAGCGCCCTATATCTCTGATATATCATAGTAATTCAGAGAATTCTGACGCCATTCTTCATCATTGCGTGAGTGTGGAAGAAGGGGCCGAGATTACCATTCTTGAGAACGGTCCAGCAGGGGCACGATTCAACAAGGTGATAGAGGTTGATCTCGCCAAGGGGGCTCGTTTTCACCATATTAGCGCACAGGGACGAAACCACCAATGCCGTGCGGTGACTCATATCTTCGCCCGTTTAGCCGAGGGCGCTCTGTTTAAGTCATTTACGCTGACCGCTAATAGCCTTTTGACGCGGAACGAAGCGGTAATTGAGCTTCTTGGCGATGATGCGATGGCGCATGTTGCTGGTGCAGCTTTGGGGGATAGAAACTTTCACCACGACGATACGGTCTTTGTTACCCATGCGGGTCAACGTTGTGAGAGCCGTCAAGTCTTTAAGAATGTGCTCAAGAACGGCGCAGTAGGCGTTTTTCAAGGTAAGATCCTTGTGAAGAACGGCGCACAGAAGACAGACGGCTACCAGATTAGCCAATCGTTGCTGCTTGATGGAGACAGCCAGTTCTTTGCTAAGCCGGAGTTAGAAATCTATGCTGATGATGTAAAATGCTCACACGGGTCGACAAGCGGTGCCATTGATGAAACAGCGCTGTTTTACCTTCGGTCACGGGGTGTGCCGACACAGATGGCGCAGGGGCTATTAGTGTTAGCCTTCCTTGCTGAGGCTATTTCTGAGATTGATGACAATTCTATCAGTGACCTAATCCGTGCACAGCTGGAAGGCTGGTTGGTATGATACCTGAACTGATATGACCATAACGTTGGATGTGCTGCGGTCATGGCGTGACCCGCGAGGAGTGATCCGCACTAAGCTGGCTGCAGGTCAGCGTGAAGATCAGGCGCTTGCCACGCTAATGGGAGCTTGCGCTTTGATTTTTGTGGCGCAATGGCCGTGGTTATCGCGCGAGGCGTTTTTGCAACCTAATATCCCGCTGGAAGCGCGGATAGTCGGGGCATTGATGGCCTGTGTGTTCTTGCTGCCGCTAATCCTTTATGCGCTGGCGGCTATGAGCCATCTGGTTGCAAGATTTTTAGGTGGTAAGGGTAGTTGGTTCACGGCGCGGATGGCATTGTTCTGGGCCTTATTTGCAGTATCTCCGCTGATGCTTTTAAACGGATTGGTCGCCGGATTCATTGGATATGGCACCGTTTTGTCAGTGGTGAATTTTATCGTGGCTGTCGGCTTTCTATATTTGTGGATTAATATGCTGATCGAAGCGGAGCGTTGATGAAACTGATGGTCACTAATATTCTTTTTCTTCTGAAATTGACCTTTCAGGCCCCGCGTCAAGCGGCGGCAGCGCTGGTGCGATTGAACTTGCCCGACAATGCCTGTTGGGCGGCGCTGGTGTTGATGGCGATTGTTTCGGCGTTAGTAATGTACGGGGTTTCCGAGCCTGGTCCTTTATTCTGGGTGGGTGTGACCGCGTTCGATATGGGGATGACGGCGTTGCTTGCTTACGGAGTAGGGCGCTGGTGCGGGGGCAGGGGAAACCTGTCGGATGCTGTTTTGATCGTTGTGTGGTTGCAAGTGGTGCAACTCGTCTTAGTTGCGACGCAGATGCTGTTTTTTGTCGCTATTCCCCCGCTTGCCGCCATGCTGAAGATCAGCTTGGTGGCGACTTTTCTTTGGTTGCTTACCAATGTTATGATTTTTCTTTGGTTACTTACTAATTTCTTGGCCGAATTACACGGTTTCCGGTCAACGGCTCGAGTGCTTGGCGGGGTTTTGTTGACTTTTGTAGCGATGATGCTGGTGATGACGATGCTTTTAATGCCGTTTTTTCCGGCAGGGGCCTAAACAATGTATAATGTGAACGAGGTTCGTAGTGACTTTCCAATCCTGTCGCGACAGGTGAACGGCAAGCCTCTGGTCTACCTTGACAACGGCGCTTCTGCACAAAAACCGCAAGTGGTGATTGATGCGATTACGCAAGCCTACTCGATGGAATATTCAAATGTTCACCGTGGCTTGCATTACCTTTCTAACGTTGCGACCGAGAAATATGAAGGTGTGCGCGCTATCGTAAAGCGCTTTTTGAATGCTGCTTCGGAAGACGAAGTCATCTTCAATTCCGGCACGACAGAGGCGATCAATCTTGTGTCTTATGCTTGGGCTGCGCCCCGTTTACAGGCGGGCGACGAGATTGTTCTTTCGGTCATGGAGCATCACGCCAATATTGTGCCGTGGCATTTTTTACGCGAACGGCAGGGTGGGGTGCTGAAATGGGTTAAGTGCGACGCTAATGGTGACCTTGACCCACAGGCAGTGCTCGATGCTATCGGGCCGCGTACCAGACTGGTCGCGGTCACGCATATGTCGAACGTTTTGGGCACAGTGGTGGATGTGGCCGCGATCTGCCGAGGAGCACGAGAAAAGGGTGTGCCGGTGCTGGTAGACGGTTCGCAGGCGGCTGTGCATATTCCAGTCGATGTGCAGGCTATTGGCTGCGATTTCTATGTTATGACGGGGCATAAGCTGTATGGACCATCCGGGTCAGGCGCGATTTATGTACGAGCCAAACGGCAAGCTGAGATGCGACCCTTTATCGGGGGGGGGGACATGATCCGTGAGGTCAGTCTTGATGCGATCACATGGAACGATCCACCGATGAAGTTTGAGGCCGGAACGCCGAGCATTGTATCCCAAATCGCATTTGGCGTGGCGCTGGAATATATGATGGGTCTTGGTATGGCCAATATCGCAGCACACGAGCGTGAGTTGCGCGATTATGCGCAGGCGCGGCTCTCAGGGTTGAACTTTTTGAACATACAGGGGAATTCTAAAAATAAGGGTGCTATTTTTAGCTTTACGCTTGCTAGACAGGCGCACGCGCATGACATCTCGACCATTCTTGATAAGCGTGGAATTGCCGTTCGGGCTGGAACGCATTGTGCGATGCCGCTGATGAAACATATGGGCCTAGGTGCCACGTGTCGTGCTTCGTTTGGGCTTTACAATACTAAGGCCGAAGTCGATGCGTTGGTGTCGGCGCTCGAACTGGTGAATGAACTTTTTAATGCGTGATCCTTGTAAGACGTTGCAGCCGACAGTCGTTTTCGGTAACCGTCCTCACAGTATTATGCACCCATAGCTCAGCTGGATAGAGTGCTGCCCTCCGAAGGCAGAGGTCGAAGGTTCGAATCCTTCTGGGTGCGCCAGTTTTTTTTCTTTATCGTTGAAGCGGGCAGATTGGTTTTTTTAATTAATACAATTTTCGCATAATCTATATTATGCAATATATTGTGGTTTAAGATCATATAGGTAAGGATCGGATACGGTGTGAAATTTCTTAAAAGCTTCATCATCAAAATCTTCGCAGAAGATTCATTGCCCGACACACTGGCCCCGCCGACACTCCCACTGTAAACTCTCGCACAGAAAGCTTTAGTGAGAAGTTCTCATGATATTTTCCCGTGCGATCAAAATCGCCCCGTCAATTCTGTCAGCAGATTTTGCAAACTTTGGTGCCGAGTGCCGCGCCGTCGAGGCACAAGGTGCAGATTGGGTGCATGTGGATATCATGGATGGACATTTTGTGCCAAATTTGACTTTTGGACCAGCAACTTGCAAGGCGATCCGTAGACATCTCAAAGGCGTGATGGACGTCCATCTGATGA
>JADZAO010000063.1 GCA_020852535.1 Paracoccaceae bacterium
CCACCGCAGCCAACGCCTCGGCCATGCGATGTGCAGCAGGCCGCATCAGCTCGCAATGGAACGGCGCACTCACAGGCAGCAGCATCGCCCGCTTCGCGCCCCTAGCCTTGGCAATCTCCAAGGCGCGTTCCACTGCCCCACGATGGCCCGACACAACCACCTGCGCGGGATCGTTATCGTTGGCGGCCTGACAGATCTCACCCTGCGCGGCTTCAACCGCCACCTCAGACGCCACCGCAAAATCCAGACCCAGCAGCGCAGCCATAGAACCCACACCCAGCGGCACCGCCTCCTGCATCGCCACACCGCGAATTCGCAAAAGTCGCGCCGTATCAGCCAACCCAAGCGCCCCTGCCGCACAAAGCGCCGAGTATTCGCCTAGGCTATGCCCAGCCACAAAAGCTGCATGCGAAGTAACCGTAATTCCCTCAGCCTCAAGCGCCCGCACCGCGGCCATCGAAGTCGCCATCAGCGCAGGCTGGGCATTCCGCGTCAGGGTCAGGGTCTCTATCTCGCCGTCCCAAATCAGGGCTGAAAGCTTTTCTCCCAGAGCCTCGTCGACCTCATCAAAAACCGCCTTGGCGGACGGATAAGTCTCAGCCAAAGCACGGCCCATTCCAATGGTCTGTGCGCCCTGCCCAGGGAATACGAATGCACGGCTCATATCATGCCCTTTCCTTCGTTTGGACCCGATTACCCTGCTCAGCCTCTCTGTGCAACGAAAAGACCCCACCTGATACTACAGACGCCTCTATTACAAAATATGAAGCACCATCGATCCGCAGCACTATGTGAAGATGATTTCTTAACCGTCCATCTTCAGCGCAGAAATGAAGGCTTCCTGCGGAATCTCCACTTTTCCAAACTGACGCATCTTCTTTTTGCCGGCCTTTTGCTTATCTAATAGCTTACGCTTCCGCGTGGCGTCCCCACCGTAGCACTTGGCAGTCACGTCCTTGCGCATCGCACTCAGCGTTTCACGAGCGATTACGCGGCTGCCGATAGCAGCCTGGATAGGGATTTTAAACATGTGCCGCGGGATCAGCTCTTTCAACTTTTCCACCATTGCCCGTCCCCGCGCCTCAGCGCGATCACGATGGACCATCATCGACAACGCATCGACCGGTTCCTCATTCACGAGGATCGACATTTTCACAAGGCAATCCTCGCGATATTCAGAAATCTGATAATCAAAGGACGCATAACCCTTGGTCACCGACTTCAAGCGGTCGTAAAAATCAAACACTACCTCGGCAAGAGGCAGATCATAAACCACCATAGCACGGTTTCCCGCATAACTCAGGTCAAGCTGAATACCACGACGGTCCTGACACAGTTTCAGGATATCGCCCAAATATTCATCTGGCACCATGATCGTCGCTTTGATGCGCGGCTCGGAAATATAATCAATATAGGTCAGATCAGGCATGTCGGCGGGGTTGTGCAACTCGCGCACCTCGCCATTTTTCATATGCAATTTGAAAACCACGCTCGGCGCAGTGGTAATGAGATCAAGGTCATATTCCCGTTCCAGCCGGTCACGGATGACTTCAAGATGCAAGAGACCAAGAAAACCGCAACGGAAGCCAAAGCCAAGCGCGGCGCTCGTCTCCATTTCGGAACTAAACGAAGCATCATTCAGCGACAGCTTCTCAATCGCATCCCGCAGCGGCTCGAAATCGGCGGCATCCACTGGGAAAAGACCGCAAAACACCACCGGCTGTGCAGGTTTGAAGCCTGGCAACGGCGTATCACAACCCTTGCGTTCATGCGTGATTGTATCACCCACGCGGGTGTCGCGCACCTGTTTGATTGAAGCTGTGAATATCCCTATTTCGCCCGGCCCTAGTTCGACAATGTCCACCATCTGCGGCTTGAGCACAGCCAGCTTATCAATGCCGTAGACCGCATTTGTTTGCATCATACGCACGCGGTCGCCCTTGCGGATCACACCATCCATCACGCGGATCATCACAACCACGCCAAGGTAAGTGTCATACCAGCTGTCCACCAGCATCGCCTTCAAGGGCGCATCCCTGACGCCCTTGGGCGCGGGAAGACGCGTAACAATAGATTCCAGCACATCGGGGATTCCCAGACCCGATTTGGCCGAAATCGGAATCGCCTCCGAAGCGTCCAGACCAATCACATCCTCAATTTGCTGTTTGATCCGGTCAGGTTCGGCAGCGGGAAGGTCAATCTTGTTCAGTACCGGCACAATCTCATGCCCCGCATCAAGTGCCTGATAAACGTTGGCCAGCGTTTGCGCTTCCACCCCTTGACTCGCATCAACAACCAGCAAAGATCCCTCGACCGCCCGCATCGAGCGGCTAACCTCGTAGGCAAAGTCAACATGGCCGGGAGTGTCAATCAGGTTCAAGATATAGGTCCTACCGTCCTTAGCAGGATATTCGATCCGCACCGTGTTAGCCTTGATCGTGATCCCACGTTCGCGCTCGATATCCATGCTATCCAGCATCTGGGCCTTCATATCCCGTGCGGCCACAGTCCCCGTCATCTGAATCAAACGATCAGCAAGAGTGGAATTCCCGTGGTCGATATGAGCCACGATCGAGAAATTTCGAATGAGATCAAGTTGGGTCATAACCGCGCATATAGCCTGTAAACCAAGGGTCCGAAAGAGGGTACGACACCGCCACCATGACCGACATCAGCTAAAAACAAAATTATAATACAAAGCTGATAGATGACGCGGAAGATAGAACATATTCTAAGCCACGAGCGGAGAAAACGAAACGGGACAAATCCGCACAAATAAAAACCCCACCGCGGCCAAACCGGGCAGGGCAATTTTTATCACTTCAGAAAAAATCAGGCGTTAGCCTTGACCTTAGCCACTTCTTTCTTGATCGCAAGAGCACGGGTCGACAGTTCGTCGTCTTTAGCCTTGGCAAGAAAAACATCCAAACCACCACGGTGATCAACAGTACGCAAACCCGCAGCCGAAACGCGTAGCTTGAACGACTGGCCAAGCAGATCAGAGATCAGCGTGACTTCTTTCAGGTTCGGAAGAAAGCGCCGCCGCGATTTGTTATTGGCGTGGCTAACAGTGTTACCGTACATCGGGCCCTTGCCCGTCAGTTCGCAGACGCGCGACATAGTCGTGATCCTTCGTGCCTAAATCAAAACATACCCTAGAATTCTAGGATCGTCAGAATTCGATTGAAGGCTACTAGGGCAAATAGCAGCCAACGTCAAGCGACCACGCGGCTCCCTCTCGGGACTGTCACTAGGCTCTGCCCTAAGATTGGTGGCGGGCGCCCGTAGGCCCGCCCTGTTGGTAAAATCAGGGACAGGACGGGCCCAAGCGATTCCATCAAGCCAACCTCGCCAGCATTTTTACGAATTCCACCTCGGACGTGAGCCGCCCTGTAGCCTCACAAAGCACGATCGCTTCCCACGACCACCGCGCCACACTGCCCATCTGCGCCAAGCTTAACAAAAGACGGATGAACGCCATCAATCACGACCGGCCACTCCATCCACGTCTTGTCATCAAAGCTCTCTCCTGCAGAGTGAGCAAATGAAGAGTCTAAAGCCAACACTGCTACCCGCAAACCCTACACCATCAGCAGTGCTTTTTCCGATGCAAGGACATGCCACCTATTGTCCCGTCAAAATTTTGTGCCACCCCGCTAGTAGAAATACCAAAGGAAGTGACAATCCAGTCATCCAAAACCAACTCCTAGTAAATCCTATATAGACAAAAACTGTGCAAAACGCGTCCAGCCGCTCAACAACAAACAGTGCCCGGAGGCAACAGCGTCAGAGCAGACAAGTAAAGCTTACCAAAAATAACATATACCACCAATCCTTCCGTGGCAGACGCTTCCTTTCTCTACAACCTGTCGATATTCATCACATAACAGTTCACGCCGAAAAAACCGTCATTTCCACATCTCCACCGTTCGGCCATAACTCAACTATGAACAACTCAAACATCTTGCCCATCGATGAAGCCCTGCCCGCACTGCGCGAGGCGGTGGCGACTCATGGCATAGCGGTACTGCAGGCCCCCCCGGGCGCAGGCAAGACCACCCGCGTACCACTTGATCTTCTGGCATCAAAACTAGTCACCGGCCGTATAGTCATGCTCGAACCCCGCCGCCTTGCTGCCCGAGCTGCGGCCGAACACATGGCCAAAACGCTAGGAGAAACTGTCGGCCAAACCGTCGGCTACCGCATCAGAGGCGAAGCCAAGCTGTCAAAATCCACCCGTATTGAGGTGGTGACCGAAGGCATCCTTACTCGCATGCTGCAATCCGACCCAGCGCTAGAAGGAATCGAAGCGATAATCTTTGACGAATTCCACGAACGCTCACTCAACGCCGATCTCGGCCTCGCCCTCTGCCTTGAAGTCCGCGCAACCTTACGCAACGATCTAATCCTCATCGCTATGTCCGCAACTCTCGATGCAACCCCTGTAGCCGTATTAATGGGAAACGCCCCGGTCATCACCTCGACAGGCCGCGCTTTCCCGGTTGAAACACGCTGGCTGCCTCGCCCCATAGATCCCTCACTCCGGCTCGAAGGAGCCGTTACCCACCTAATTCTGAAAGCGCTTGAAGAAACTTCCGAAGGGGGCATTCTTGTCTTTCTTCCCGGCGAAGGCGAAATCCGCCGCGTTCAAGCACAACTTTCGAACCACCACCCGCCAAACACCGTCATTCGTCCACTCTTCGGCGCAATGGATTTCACCGCACAACAAGCCGCGCTGACACCCGTCTCAAACCGCAAGATCGTACTTGCCACCTCCATCGCGGAAACATCACTCACCATTCCCGACATCCACGTCGTAATCGACGCAGGCCGCGCCCGCCGCACCCGCTTCGATGCTGCCTCTGGCATGTCACGTCTCGTCACTGAACGGGTAACAAAGGCCGAAGCCGAACAACGCCGTGGCCGCGCCGGACGAGTGGCTGCAGGCATCTGCTATCGCCTTTGGACTAAAGGCGAAGAAGGCGGTCTCGCACCCTTTCCGCCCGCCGAGATCGAAGCCGCCGATCTGACCAGCCTCGCCCTCGAAATCGCCCTCTGGGGCAGCAACGACCTACCCTTTCTCACCCCACCACACGCGGGCGTTATTAGCGAAACCAACCGCCTTCTTGCCAATCTCGGCGCACTCGACAATGCAGGCCGCATCACCGCTCATGGCCGCATACTCGCATCCTTGCCCCTTCATCCACGCCTAGGCCATATGCTCACCCTTGCCGGAGCCAAAGCCGCACCCCTCGCAGCACTTCTGACCGAACGTGATCCCCTGCGCGACACACCGCCTGACCTGACGTTGCGCCTCAAAGCCATCGACAAGCCGCCAATCAAGGCACATCGTCCCACCATCGAACGCATCCGCACAGAAGCTCGCCGCCTCGCCAAATTGGCACCAGCAGTAAAAGCAGACCTATCGCCTGCGCAAATGGCCGCCCTCGCATACCCTGACCGCATCGGATTACGCCGCAAAGGCGACGCGCCGCGCTGGGTGCTATCGGGAGGGAAAGGCGCAGCGATGCCCGCCGGAACACCCCTCGCCGCCGCTCGCCTTATCGTCGCAACGGACCTTAATGGTGACCAACGCGAAGCCATAATCCGCCAAGCTATCGCCATCACCGAAACCGAACTCCGTGCCCTCTATGCAAACAAAATCACCTGGCAGACGGTCTGCGAATGGTCCCGCCGCGAAGGTCGCGTCGTGGCCCGAAAACAAGAACGCTTTGGCACCCTAGTCCTCAACGACCATCCATGGCCCGACGCCACACCCGAAGCCCTTGCACGCGCCGCGCTTGAGGGTATCCGCCAAATCGGCCTGCATTTTACACCCAATGCCCGTCGCCTTCGTGCCCGCATCCAACTTACCGCAGTCACGGGCAATAACTGGCCAAACGTTTCTGACGAAGCACTCCTCGCCAACCTCGAAGACTGGCTGCTCCCGCATCTCAAAGCACCAAGGACCGAGGCCGACCTCCGCGCTCTCGACCTGACCGAACCCCTCCGCGCCATGCTGTCATGGGAACAAGCGCAGGCTCTAGACCACCTCGCGCCCTCGCATTTCGAAACCCCGATAGGTCGCCGCGTCCCCATCAATTACGATGGCGACGCGCCCTCAATCGAAGTACGCCTACAAGAGATGTTTGGCACCACCCATCACCCAACCGTCGGCGCAAACCGCCTACCCCTGCGCATCACCCTGCTCTCACCCGGCCAGCGCCCCGTTCAAGTGACAATGGACCTACCAGGCTTCTGGGCCAACAGCTACGCCGATGTACGCAAGGATATGCGCGGCCAATACCCGCGCCATCCCTGGCCCGAAAATCCCACCATAGCCGAACCAACCCTACGCCCCAAACCCCACCAAGCCTAACGACACCTATGACACGCCTCGAAGTCTACCAAAAACAACAGCGTATTTTCCTAAATATAAAGCACAAAGGACAGGAAAACCAAAACGCGCTAAGCTCTCTGCTCGACGGTTTTATCGGCGGAACCAACGGGGTCCTACAAACTCATATCCCAAGAAACGCTGTAAACCGTATCCACACCGACCTCGCAGCTTTCACCAAAATGCTTGACCGTCATCTCACCGACGAGAATGACCCCATCATCCTAAAACACCACAAGGAC
>JADZAO010000064.1 GCA_020852535.1 Paracoccaceae bacterium
GCCGATTGGAAGGCAGACGGTCTCAAGACTGGTCACACCACCGAAGCAGGTTATGTCCTAGTCGGCTCTGCCGTGATGAACGACCGTCGCGTTATATTCGCCATCGGAGGTCTTCCCTCAGACAAGGATCGTGCTGCAGAATCCGAAGCCATCGTTAACTGGGCATTTCGTCAGTTCACAAAAAAAACATTAATCAAAGCGGGCACCCGCGTGGCTGAAGCGCCCGTCTGGCTCGGCGCTGCCGAAAGCGTA
Organism: Paracoccaceae bacterium; assembly: GCA_020852535.1. Classification (GTDB taxonomy): domain Bacteria; phylum Pseudomonadota; class Alphaproteobacteria; order Rhodobacterales; family Rhodobacteraceae; genus Paragemmobacter. Next base: position 253 of record JADZAO010000064.1, read on the forward strand.
GCTCTGGCACCTGCTGAAGACGTGACGCTCCTTATGCCCTCACAAGTACAGGAAAGCATCATCGCAGAGGTTATTTACAATGGTCCCTTCGAGGCGCCTATCGCCAAGGGTACTCAAATCGCCGAAATGGTCATCCACGTGCCCAACCTGCCCGATGCACGCATCCCGCTGGTCGCCGAAGCCGACGTAGCAGAAGGTGGCCTCCTCAAGCGCCTCTCTACCGCCGCTAACGTGTTGATTAGACGCTACATCGATGGCACTCCCAACACGGCACCCGCCTCCTGATGACACCCGCCTTTCTCAGCTTCGAAGGTATCGACGGGTCTGGAAAGTCAACGCAGGCCCGCCGCTTGGCCGAAAGCCTCCGTGCGACGGGCCACACCGTCACTCTCACTCGCGAACCGGGTGGCTCTCCAGGTGCCGAGGAAATCCGCGCCCTCGTCCTACAGGGCGACACCAACCGCTGGTCGGCAGAAACAGAACTTCTTCTTTTTACTGCCGCCCGCCGTGACCATTTGGAAAAAACAATTTGTCCTGCCCTCGCCCGTGGCGAAATCGTTATCACCGATCGCTTTGCAGACAGTACCCGCATCTATCAAGGTATGCGCGGCAACCTCCCCTCAACTGTGAATAGCCTGCACGACCTGATGATCGGGACCGAACCCGACCTAACTTTCCTCGTAGATCTCGACCCTAAACTTGGCCTCGCTCGTGCCAGAGCGCGCAACGACACTGAACAACGATTCGAGAATATGGGCCTTAGTTTTCAGGAAAAAATGCGTACGGGCTTTCTCACTCTTGCCGACCTAAACCCCCGCTTTCGCGTGATCGACGGCTCCCGCGATCCTGACAGCATCGCTGCTCAACTTCTGGCGCTGACTCGTGCGCAGTTATCCTGACATGGAACCCCTTTCCGAAAAGATCCCAGAACCCGACCGTATCGAAGGGGCCCCCCACCCTCGAGAAACAACCAATGTCTTTGGACACGAAGCTGCCCAATCCGAATTTCTCGCCGCCTTCAACACCGGCCACCTACACCATGGTTGGATGATCACTGGCCCCCGAGGCGTAGGCAAGGCCACCCTCGCATGGCATCTGGCCCGCTTCTTATTGGCCACATCCGATAGTAATGGCGGTATGTCCACACCCCCGAATATCAACGTCCCCGAAGACCACCCGGTCACCCGCCGTATGCGCGCACTTGCCGAGCCACGCCTCTTTCTACTGCGTCGAGCATGGGATGATGAAAAAAAGCGCCTCAAGACCGCCATTACAGTCGATGAAGTTCGCCGGATGAAATCCTTCTTCTCGCTATCCGCCGCAGATGGCGGCTCCCGCGTAGCAATCATCGACGCCGCAGACGAATTAAACACTTCCGCCGCTAATGCCCTTCTAAAACTCTTGGAAGAACCCCCCGCTAACGTCACGCTTTTCTTAATCTCACACCAGCCATTCAAACTCCTGCCCACCATTCGCTCGCGTTGCCGCGAACTCCGCCTACACCCCCTTGCTACCGCCACCCTCGCTAATGCCTTAATACAAGCGCGCGCGACGCTGGAACCCGATGATGCCCAAGCCCTCAACCAATTAGCAGGCGGATCAGTAGGCGAAGCCTTCCGCCTGACCAACCTCTCCGGCCTCGCGCTCTACCAATCCATCGTCACGCTCTTTTCCTCTCTCCCCCGTCTTGATCGTCCACGCCTCCTTGCGCTCATCGAAACCGGAGCGCAACGCGATGGTGAAGCCAAATTTGACCTCATTCTCACCTTGCTTGATCTCTTCCTTGCACGTATCGCCCGCGCCGGCGCCACTCGCACCCTGCCCCCCGAAGCAGCAACGGGCGAAGCAGATATCATAGCCCGTCTCGCTCCTGATGCCGCAGCTGCACGCGCCTGGGCGGAACTGGCGCAAACTCTCGGTCTCAAGGCTCGTCGCGGCAAGGCGGTCAACCTTGACCCCGCCACCCTTCTCATGGATATGGTTCTACGTTTGGAAGATACGGCGGCAGCCCTTCCTAAACGTTAGGAAAACGCGCATGGTCCCCAATCTTCCGGAAATCGTAGATAGTCATTGTCACCTTGATTTCGCCGATTTCAACGGCGAACTTGATGCCATCATCGCCCGCGCCCATGCCATAGGCGTACGTCGCATGGTAACAATCTGCACCCGCCTGAAGAACGAACCCACAGTCCGCGCAATAGCGGAAGCATATCCGTCCGTTTTCTACGCGGCAGGCACCCACCCGATAAACGCCGCTGAAGATCCCCTCGCCACGGTTGATCAACTCATTGCCTTATCACAGCACCCAAAATTCGTCGCAATCGGCGAAACCGGCCTTGATTACCACTACACAACCGAAAGCGCAGAAATTCAGAAAACCTCACTAAAAATTCACATCACTGCAGCACAGGAAACTGCTCTGCCGCTCGTCATCCACACTCGAGCGGCTGATACTGACATGGCCGAAATACTGACCACTAGCTACCGCGCCAAACCCTATAATTGCGTCATCCATTGCTTCTCCAGCAGCGCTGAATTCGGCAACGCCGTCCTTGATCTCGGCTTTTACCTCTCAATGTCGGGAATCGTCACCTTCCCCAAATCTGGAGAACTACGCGACGTCTTCGCAGCCGCCCCCCTCGACCGGATTCTTCTGGAAACTGACAGCCCCTATCTCGCCCCTATTCCGCATCGCGGCAAAAGGAACGAACCTGCCTACACCGCCTTTACCGCGGCTAAAGGAGCTGAGATATTTGGCCTATCTCCGGTCGATTTTGTCCTCGCCACCACTAAAAACTTCGATCGTCTATTCTGGAAGGCTAAATTCTGATGGCCACGCTGCGCTTCACCATCCTCGGCTGCGGATCTTCCGGTGGTGTTCCTCGCCTTGGCGATCAACCCGGCGGCGACTGGGGGCATTGTGACCCGACAAATCCAAAAAACCGCCGCCGCCGTTGCTCTATGCTGGTAGAGCGCACCACAGAAAACGGCAGCACTCGCGCCCTGATCGACACATCGCCCGACATGCGCGAGCAGTTACTCGACGCCGGCATTGGTTCTCTCGACGCTGTCTTATACACCCATTCCCACGCCGACCACGTCCACGGCCTCGACGACCTGCGTCAGATCGTGTTCAATACTCGCCGACGTCTTGCCGTCTGGGCCGATGGCCCCACGCAAGAGGCGCTGCTCTCACACTTTGGCTATGCCTTCGTACAACCAAAAGACTCGCCCTACCCGCCGATCCTTGAGCTTTATACCATCAACGGCCCCGTCACGATCGAAGGCGTCGGCGGACCAATTCACTTCACCCCATTCTGCGTCGACCATGGCAGCATTAATGCCTTGGGTTTCCGCATCGGGCCCCTCGCTTATCTCCCCGACGCAGTCAAAATCCCCGAGGAAAGCTGGCCACACCTCTCCGGCCTCGATTGCTGGGTCGTCGATGCTCTCCGCCGTACGCCACACCCAACCCATGCCCACCTCGCGCTAACGCTGGAATGGATCGCCCGCGCCAAACCAGCCCGCGCCATAGTCACAAATCTACACAACGACCTTGATTACGCGGAACTCCTCAACGAACTCCCGTCTCATATCCGCCCTGCCCATGATGGTATGGTGATCATTTACGACAATATCGCCTGATAGACGTAGTGTTCTAAGTCATCCTACCGGATTTCCTATTGATTGGTTTTGGCACCACGTCGGCCTCTTCTAGGATGTAACAGTCGATATCGTAATACGCTTCGCCTAAAATTTTTTCGTCCCGACCTTGATCTTCAAATTCATCGCGACGCTAAATTTCTCCACGACTTACAACCTCGCCCTTCTCTCCTTTTTCCACATCGCGACCTTTAGCCAAAACTAAAGGCAAAAAACAGCTTCAACCGCCGAATGTCTAGCAATCCGTTCTTTGTCTACTTACGTTAAATGCTTAGGCTCAACGTCAGGAAGTACCCGCACAGCGCCTTTGTCAGCGGACGAGGCGAACAACGCATAGGCCCGCAACGCTTGCGATATCTTGCGCGCGCGCGGTTTGGTAGGCTTCCAGCCAAGGCGGTTTTGCTCGGCCCGCCGTGCGGCGAGTTCCACTTCCGAAACTCGCAGGTTAATAGTCCGTGCCGGAATGTCGATATCAATCGTATCGCCTTCTCGCACCAAACCAATTGCCCCACCTGAGGCCGCCTCTGGTGAGACATGACCTATCGACAGACCCGAAGTGCCACCCGAAAAACGGCCATCAGTCAGTAGGGCGCAAACCTTACCCAGTCCTTTCGATTTCAGATAGCTGGTCGGATATAGCATCTCCTGCATCCCTGGCCCGCCCTTCGGACCTTCGTATCGGATCACCACCACATCACCTGCTTTAACCTCGTTGTTCAAAATTCCTGCCACGGCGGAATTTTGCGATTCATAAACCTTGGCCGGACCCGAAAAAACGAAGATCGCCTCGTCCACACCTGCCGTCTTCACGATACAACCGTCCAGCGCAATATTTCCTTTCAACACCGCCAGACCACCCTCTTTGGTAAAGGCATGTTTTACTGACCGGATCACGCCGTTCTGTCGATCAAGGTCCAGCTCCTGATAGCGTTTATTCTGACTAAAAGCCGTAGCCGATCGCACATTTCCTGGCGCAGCCTTAAAAAACTGCCGCACATTTTCGTGGTTGGTTCGACTAATATCCCAATGATCAAGCGCAGCGCCCATCGTAGGCGAATGCACCGTCACGCAATCGCGGTTGAGCAATCCGCCCGCATCAAGCTGACCAAGGATCGACATAATCCCACCAGCACGGTGCACATCTTCCATATGAACATCCTGCTTAGCTGGAGCAACCTTGCAAAGACATGGCACGCGGCGCGATAGATCGTCGATATCATCCTGTTCAAAGTCAATTTCGCCCTCGTGCGCCGCTGCAAGGATATGTAGGATTGTATTAGTTGATCCGCCCATGGCGATGTCCAACGCCATCGCATTCTCAAAGGCCTTCTTGTTCGCTAAATTGCGTGGCAAAATGCTATCATCGTTCTGTTCATAATAGCGTTTGGCTAAATCGACAATCAGGTGCCCTGCCTTAATAAAAAGTCCCTGACGATCGACGTGAGTAGCAAGAGTCGACCCATTACCAGGCAGCGATAGACCTAACGCCTCGGTCAAACAATTCATCGAATTAGCAGTGAACATCCCCGAGCACGACCCACAGGTCGGGCAAGCGGCCTTTTCAATTTCTTCGACCTCGGAATCACTATAGCCTTCATCCGCCGCCACGACCATCGCATCAACCAAATCAAGCGCAATCTCCTTGCCTCTGATGGTTGCTTTACCTGCCTCCATCGGCCCACCTGACACGAAGACAGCAGGGATATTCAAGCGCATCGCCGCCATCAGCATCCCAGGGGTGATCTTGTCGCAGTTAGAAATACAGACCATCGCATCGGCACAATGAGCATTGACCATATATTCCACAGAATCGGCGATGATCTCACGGCTTGGCAGCGAATAGAGCATCCCATCATGCCCCATGGCAATGCCGTCATCCACCGCAATAGTATTGAACTCTTTCGCCACGCCACCCGCTGCCTCGACCTCACGAGCCACCATTTGACCGAGGTCCTTCAAGTGCACGTGTCCTGGCACAAACTGGGTAAAGCTGTTGACGATGGCGATAATTGGTTTGTCGAAATCGTCATCCTTCATCCCTGTGGCCCGCCACAAGCCGCGAGCGCCGGCCATATTGCGACCGTGGGTAGTCGTGCGGGAACGATAGACAGGCATCGGGATTTCCTCCGGTCAAATAGTCGTTGAAGCGGTCTTGCCGATCTGGAATCGTCATGACCAATGGTCAAGGGCGACCCGCCTTTTGAATGCGGGAAAACCCGGCCATCGATTAAATTTTTCATCAAGGCAGAGATGCCAGAGGTCAATTCTATTACTTATTACGATGATAATCTTCTTGTATTGAGCAGCCGTCCAAACTTGGGGACAGCAATTATCACCACATTGTGCAGATGGTGTGTATGTCCTTGCACCTTCTCGTCGCGGTTTTGCAAGCAGGCAAACATAGTCTAGCGATACAGCACGGAACCATCTAAATATTGATGATGCCACCTCTAGCCAAAAAAACGCAATATTCGACTGTTTCAGAAAATCTCGCATCTTCAAGGCACCATTTGCCGTTCTATTGACCACGCGACCTGTCAGCCAGACACACCCAAAAACAACCCCGCCTCCGGCAGACCCATCATCGCCCACCCTCCTCGAAATACCGTCTACACCTTTACGCAAGCAGCAGCCAAGGACAAGCTAGCTTACGTAGTTCATCCGATCGTCAGCTACACCTAGTCCCGCCCAACAAGCCGCAACAATACCCGCACTGCAGCAGCCATATCCTGCACCGAAACCCATTCTAATGGCCCATGAATTTCCTGCATGCCAGTAAAAATATTAGGCGTAGGCACCCCCATCTCGGTTAGTCGTGACCCGTCGGTGCCCCCCCTGATCGGCGTCGACACCGGCACTATTCCTTCCGCCTCGCACGCCTTACGTGCGAGATCAACCGGCATCATATCCTTTTCCAGCCAGTAACGCATATTACGATATTGCTTATTAATCTCGACAGAGATTACCGCACGTGGCTCACCCGCCTGCACCGTATCGCAGACATTACGTAGCAACGCCCCCTTGGCCGCTAACCCGTCCAGCTCAAAATCACGCAAGATAAAACGCAACTCAGCCTCGGCCGCAGTGCCGCGTATCTCATAGCAATGTACGAACCCCTCGCGCCCTTCGGTAATTTCTGGCACCGGCGTATCATGCGATAAAGCGCTGATGATCTTTGCCGCCAAATGCAGCGCATTAACTAACTTGTCTTTGGCATAGCCAGAATGCACCGAAACGCCAGTGATCCTCACCACCGCACCATCGGCCGAAAAACTTTCATATTCGATCTCGCCCACCATCCCGCCATCCAGCGTATAGGCAAAATCAACCCCCAAATCCGCAGGTAGACGTTTATCTACCCCGCGCCCAATCTCTTCATCTGGCGTAAAGGCTATGCGCAGCCCAAAATGTGCAATATCTTTCTTTGCCAGCAGATACTGCGCCAGCGTCATAATAATGGAAATACCCGCCTTGTCGTCCGCTCCCAGCAAGGTGGTTCCGCTCGCGGTAATAATGTCATGTCCTAACTTCTCGCCTAAATGCTTGGAGTTTTGGGGAGAAAGTCGCAACTCCGGCGCATCGGGGAATGTGATATCCCCACCATTATAGCTGCGATGCACCACCGGTTTCACGCCAATAGCGTTAAACTGCGGTGCAGTGTCCATATGCGCCAAAAGCCCGATCACCGGCCCCTCGATAGTGCCCGGGATCGAGGCAAGAACCGCACCATATTCGGTGATCCGCACGTTGGTCGCCCCAATCGCGATCAATTCTTCAGCCAGAACCCGAGCAAGGTTTAATTGGACCGCCGTGCTTGGTTGCGTTACCGACCGCGCATCACTTTGCGTGTCCATCCTCGCATAACGCACCAGACGTTCCTCAAGATCGCAGTCGAACATCACTCATCCCTTCCGGCGCAAAATATAAATATCCATGATCCAACCATGCTCAGATCGCAACCGCTCGCGTAAAGGCGGAATCGTCACCGCCATCTCGGCCAGCGACCCTGCAGCCAAAACCTGCTCGACCATTCCTAGATAAGCACCCCACCATATCTGCACACCCTCAGGCGGTACTCTTAAAAATGAACATTCCCCATCCAGCATAACCACAAGGGTATTCACCCCATTCGGCCAGCCATGATCGCGCAACTGTCGCCCAGTGGTGACCATAAAGGGCTCACCAATCTCGTTTACAGGAATCGCATGCTCCGCCATCAGAACTTGCATTGAAGTGACACCCGGAACGACTGTAATTTCAGGCACAGGCGATAGGCGCGAAGCAATCCGCAACGTACTATCGTAAAGTGAGGGATCACCCCAGATAAGAAGCGCGACCGTTCGAATTTTCTCCGAAAATTTGAGATTGTCTTGAACGCGTGCGATCGCCCCAACCCAAGCCGCAGCAATCGCATCATGCCAGGCATCCACGCCCACTAAATACCCGCCCGAGACATCTCGCTTAGGCATGTCGAAAACCGCCACCGGCACGTCTGGCGCATGCTCCGCCAACATCATATGGCGCAAACCCGCAAGGTCTGATTTGTCTGGCGACTTCTGCGGGATCAGGATCAGGTCTGCCCCCCGCATTGCCTTGATAGCCTGTAAGGTCAGATGGTCGGGGTTCCCCATACCAATGCCGATCATGACCAGCATTTCCATCCGTCTCTCCCTTTGGTCCGGTGGCGAAAATTCACACGCCCTTTTCTATGATCAAAGCTATACAGCTTCAGTCCATATGCCTATACAGTCTTCGCAATCCATCCCCAAATGACCTATGCTTCAACCCCACCCTGGCCAGCGTTTCGTGCAATTTGTCCGCAAACCCGTCGCGCTCAAAAGACAACTGACACAAACCGTCACTTTCAGGCGTCATCCCCCGCCAAAGGCCCATATAGAATCACTGCCGGTAATAGCCCTGGCCCCTCGGCCAAATGCGCTGCCAACTCTGCAATCGTCGTGCGTGTAAGATTCTGGTCAGTATGCCCTACCGCTTCGGCCAACAATGCAGGCGTATCTGCGGGCAAACCATGCAGTATCAGCCCCGCACACATCGCTCCAAACGTACGTTTTCCCATAAAAACAACTGTTGTCGCCAAGGGATCGGCCAGCGCTGCCCAATTCAAATCTTCAGGTAGTTTCCCCGTCACATCGGCCCCCGTTAGGAACTGTACCCGCCGTGCCGTCAATCGCCGTGTCAGCGGAATCCCCGCTGCTGCTGCCGCCGCCGATGCACTCGTGACGCCAGGAATAATCTCATAAGCAATCCCTTCCGCCTCCAGAGCAACTATCTCCTCTTCAAGTCGCCCAAATAGCCCGCAATCGCCAGATTTCAGCCGCACCACACGCGCACCCGTGGCTGCATAATCTACGAGCAAGCGGCTCACATGATCCTGCTTAGGTGAGGCACGCCCCGCCCGCTTGCCCACGCCCACCAAATCTGCCCCATCTCGCGCATGACTCAGAATTGGACCCGACGACAGATCATCAAACAGCACCGCATCCGCTGCCCGCAACCGCGCCACAGCCTTCAGCGTCAACAATTCGGGGTCACCCGGGCCCGAGGATACAAAAGAAACGTAGCCCGTCATGTAGCCTCCGCAATCAGATGAAAAAACGTTCCGGTCACACGACCGCCGCTCGCAAAACTGCGCCAGGATCCGGTTTCAGTTACTTCTGTTCCCGTCGCATCAACCACCCGTGCCAGCGCCGCATCAGGCTGATTCACAATCGCCGCATAATGAAATTCATGACCACGCAACCACGCCCCCGCGGCATATCCCGGCGTTCCGGCCAAAGTCTCAGCGAGACGATATCCCATATGCATCCGTCGCTTCTCAAAACTTGTTTCCAGTCCTAACAGACCCGTCATCTCGTGCCGTGTTCCATCCGCCGTCACCAACCCAGCGCCCAGCGCCATATAGCCCCCACACTCGCCATGCACGGCCCGTGTTTGAGCAAAAGCTCGCAATCCTTCACGAAAATTCGATGCCGCAGCCAACCGTCCTGCATGCAATTCCGGATATCCCCCCGGTAACCAGCATACCCCAGCACTATCGTCAGGTGCCTCATCGGCCAACGGAGAGAATGGCAATATCGTCGCTCCATCCTTCCGCCACGCATCGATCAGATGCGGATAAACAAACGAAAATGCTACATCCCGCGCAAGTGCGATTCGCTCTGCCGGAGTCTTCATCGACACTGCTACGCCTCCAACTCGCGTGGGCATTGCCGCCGCAATTACCGCATCCAGATCGACATGCTCGGCGACAAAAGTGCCAACCTTCAACATGAAAGCCTGAAGCTTCGGTAGCTCATCCGCTTGCACCAAACCCAGATGCCTCTCGGGCAGCGCAATCGAAGCTTGCCTCGGCAGCGCCCCAAATACCCGCACCCCTGCCCGATCCATTCCGTCGCGTACCAGCGCTTCATGCCGTGAAGAAGCGACCTTATTCAGCACCACGCCTGCAAGCTTCACATCGGTCCGCATCGCTGCAAAACCTAGGGCTATGGCCGCAGCCGATTGCGCTTGTCCGCTCACGTCCAGCACCAAGATCACAGGCCAGCCCATCCTAGCCGCAATATCAGCCGAAGCTCCGCTTCCAGTCTCACCCGTCTGTGCTACTCCGTCAAACAGTCCCATCGCTCCTTCAGCGATCACCAAATCAGCTCCTTTGGACACCCCCACCAATCCATCAAGCATCTCAGATCGCATCGCCCAACTGTCTAGGTTCACCGATACCCGCGCTGCAGCCGCCGTATGGAAAGCGGGATCTATATAGTCCGGCCCGCTTTTGAACGGCTGCACGGCAAACCCCCGCGCCCGCAATGCAGCCAGCAACCCTAGCGTCACCGTTGTCTTACCCGTACCCGAGGCCGGAGCCGATACAAGCAGACCCGCAGGCAACATCACGCGGTTTCCGGAAAGCGTGGCGCGGTACCGACAGGCCGGTACCTCCGATCATAATCGCCCGCATAAAGCCGACTCTCTCCAAACTCTTCAGCCCCGATTGCGCGGCCCACTATAATCAATGCCGTCCGCTCCATCTCGCTCGCAATCGCCGTCTCCAGCGTATCCAGCGTGGCATGCACAATCCGTTGGTCAGGCCAACTTGCGCGCCAGACCACTTTCACAGGACAATCCCCACCGTAGTGCGGAGTCAGGTCGGTCACGACCTTGTCAAGAACATGAATCGATAAATGAATACATAAAGTAGCCCCCGTTGCCGCAAAAGCTCCAAGGTTCTCGCTCTCTGGCATCGCTGTAGCTCGACCCGAAGTCCGCGTCAGTACCACCGACTGAGCCACTCCCGGCAATGTCAACTCCGCTCCCATCGCCGCTGCGGCAGCCGCAAATGAGGGCACACCCGGCGTCACATCATAAGCAATCCCCATCTTGCGCAATCGCCGCAACTGTTCGCCCATCGCCGACCAAACAGACAAATCCCCTGAATGCAGCCTTGCCACATCCAAACCCTCGGCATCCGCAGACGCAATCTCGGCCATAATCTCGTCCAACGACAAGGGTGCGGTATTCACGATATGCGCCCCTACAGGGCAATGTGTCAGCAACGTTTCTGGCACTAGGGATCCGGCATAAAGGCAAACGGGCGAGGATGCGATTAGATCGCGTCCGCGCAAGGTAATCAGGTCTGCTGCCCCCGGCCCTGCCCCAATGAAGTGAACCGTCATGTCCCATCTCCTTGCGCTATTGCGGCTGTTGCCATCCCGTTCGGGGCCACAACCCGTCCCACCAGCAAGCGCGCACTCTGCCCCGCCGCAATTAGCGCTGCGGCTTCAGCTACCGACCCTGTTCCGAAGGCTTTTTTTACACGTGTGGAAGCTGTCGGCGTTACCGTTCCTGACACATCCACCGCCCTAACCGTTAAGCCCATACGCGCAGCGAATGCCACCATTACTGCAGTTCCCGCCTTACGCACATCGGTCGCCAAAACATCCGCCTCACCTGCCAACGCCAAAGCCGCCACCAGATCGTCCACCGTTGCGGCAGACCGGAACCCGATCCCCGCCACTCTCATACCACCGCACTCCATTGCACCACCGGACGCGCCATCGTCCAACACCGCATCCGTCCGAGCGGAGCGTCCTGTGCAACGTCAAAACGGAACAAATCTCCCCCATGCGCTGCCTGCAAGGAATATACCAAAGCTTCGCTCTCCAGTGTCACCGCATTGATCACAATGCGCACACCTTTCGGTAGAACAACAAATAACCGCTCCATCAATCTCGCATCCGCACCGCCACCAACGAAAACCGCATCCGGAACAGGTAAGCCTGCGATCATCTTGTCCCAAGCTCCGTGATGCACGCTCAGCCGATGATCCACCCCAAACCACAAAGCATTGGCATGAATATTTTCTACTCGTTCCTCTCGCATTTCGACAGCATGAGCAAAACCTCCCGCCAAACACCATTCAACCGAAATCGATCCTGACCCTGCCCCCAAATCCCACAAAACTTCACCCCGTCGCGGCGCCAACGTTGACAAAGTCAAAGCCCGTATCGTCCGCTTCGTAATCTGTCCGTCGCTAACAAAAAGCTCGTCCGGCAACCCACCCGAACGTGACAGGCCAACACCCACTGCATGAATTGCCACCACCACCGGAGCCGCAACATCCATCAATGCAAACCCCTCAGCCAAACTATCACGTACACGCTCGCGCGGTCCGCCTATCGCCTCGCAAACTGTCAGCCGCGATGCACCAAATCCCGCACCAACCAGCCACTCAGCTAACTCGCATACAGCGGCACCATCCCGCAGCGTGGCGATCACTCGTCCGCCATTCGCCAACACTCCACGCAAACGGGCAAAAGGCGCCGCATGTAGCCCCAAACACTCCACCATCTCCAGACGCCACCCCAACCGCGCCGCTACCAACGAAAAGGTGGAGGGCGCAGTATGCGCCTCCCACTCCCCTGCTACCAAATGTGCCGACAAACTCCCCCCCGTCCCGAACCAGAACGGATCACCGGACGCCAACACCACGACCTGCTGCCCACGCAATGCCAAAACCGGAGCCAGATCGAACGGCACAGGCCATTCTCGACCCCGCTCCCCAGCACCTACCAACGCCAAATGCCGCGACCCACCAAAGATTACCTTTGCCCTTTCAATCGCCTCACGACTTGCATCACCCAGCCCAGACAGTCCATCTTCACCCAAACCGATGATTGAAAGCCAACGATCACCCATGACGCGCATCCTTCTTCTTGGCGGCACAACCGAAGCTAGCTTGCTGGCCCGCGAGCTTGCGACCAAAGGCTTTAACGCAATCTTCTCCTACGCCGGACGCACCAACGCACCGATTTCCCAGCCCCTTCCCACCCGAATCGGCGGTTTTGGAGGCTCCGAAGGTCTCAAACACTATCTGCAAATCGAAGCGATAACCCACGTCATTGACGCCACACACCCCTTCGCTTCTCGCATAAGCAGCAACGTTGTCACCGCCTGCAAAGAAACGCAAACCTCGCTCATCGCCTTCGAACGCCCACCATGGAGCGCCACCACCACCGATCGCTGGATCCACGTTCCGAATCTCGAAGCAGCCGTTAACGCTCTCTCCAACGAACCCGCCCGCGTTTTCCTTGCTATCGGCAAGCAAGCCCTTCAAGCCTTCGCCATCAAACCGCAACACCACTACCTCTTGCGTCTCATCGACGAACCGGAAGCCCCAATCCCCTTGCCGGACTACACAGTAATTATCGCCAAAGGCCCATTCACCAAAGATGCCGACATCACACTCCTGCGCGATCATGCCATCACCCATATCGTCGCAAAGAATGCAGGCGGCACAGGTACCCGCGCTAAACTCGACGCCGCTCGCACCCTTGGTCTGCCGGTCATCATGATAGACCGCCCGACCACACCTTTTCGCCCTGTTGCCAGAACAGTAACAGACATCATGGTGTGGCTCGAAAATCATCCCGCCCGCCTCGGCGTATAAACCCACTTCCCCACTCGTCGCGTGGCCGAATTTCCTACGATAACTACGGTCTGCATGTCGGCCATCTCTGGCGTAGCCTCGCCTAAGGTTACCGTCACAATTTGTTCCTCCGACGTGGTAACCGCCCGCGCGAAGGTAATTAACCGCTCGGACCCACAAACTTGCAACAGTACTTCTAGAGCTCGCGCAAACTGGTGTGGGCGACTGGCCGAACGCGGATTGTAAAAGGCCATTGCAAAATCCGCTTCCGCCGCCAGCCGTAACCGCTTTTCTACCAGCTTCCACGGCTTCATATTATCCGACAGATTGATTGCGCAGAAATCGTGACCAAGCGGAGCCCCCACATGCGCCGCTGCCGCCAGCATTGCAGTGATTCCTGGCAGAATGCGGATATCCGGCACCACACCTGAAAATCCCTCGACTGCCTCGAATAAAGCACTTGCCATCGCAAACACACCCGGATCTCCCGAGGATACCACGACTACGCGTTTACCCGCCGCAGCCATGGTCAAGGCATGCATCGCACGATCCAACTCGACTCGATTGTTCGAAGGATGCAGCGTAAGTCCCTCACGCGGCGCAACCCGTATCACATAATGTATATAGCCAACCACATCGGTCGCCTGCGCCAAAGCTTCGCGCACTTCCACCGTGATCATTCCCTCGTCTCCTGGGCCGAGTCCCGCAACCGCAACCCAACCGCTCATTCAGTGCCCCCGATCTCAGGCCGTCTCCCCCGACCATGCACCAATACAATGGCAAAATAAGGAACATCCGTCACATCCACATCAATCAGCCGAGCCAGTCGTTGATCAGGCATTGTTCCTCGTTCGACCAGCCACGCATCGGCCAACCGCCCCGTGGCAGCTAAAGCTTCGCGCACCTTAGGTAGATTGCGCCCCGTCTTCATGACCACGAGAGCATCCGCCGTCCGCATATGCCGCTCCAGTTCATCGTGTGATAACGTCCCCGTCAGAATGGTCAGCACATCGTCGCCCCATGTAATGGGTATGCCCGTGGCAGTCCAACACCCTGCCATCCCTGTAATTCCTGGAATGACATCAAGTTCGACCCGTCCTTGGAACCGTGTGTAAAGATGCATGAACGACCCATAAAAGAAAGGATCGCCCTCACAGAGCACCACAACATCCGACTCTGTTGCCACCGTAACAAGCCGATCTGCCCAATCATCGTAGAAGCGCGCCAGCGCGTCATTGTACTCTGCCCCATCGAAGGGCAACTCGGTCGTCACCGGATACTCCATCGCGTATTCAACAACTTCTGGCGCCAGCATCCCCTCGACGATCCGACGCGCGTGCCCTTGCCGCCCTTTCTTGCGGAAATAGGCGATATGTCCTGCATTCCTGATAATTCGGTCCGACTGGACCGACATCAAATCAGGGTTCCCCGGCCCTAACCCCGTACAGATGATCTTGCCCATACCTATTCCTTCCGGCTGGCAAGCGCGTTCACTGCAGCCACCGTAATCGCTGACCCGCCAAGCCGCCCCCGCACCACCATCGACGGAACCGGACGGCTCTCCATCAACGCATCCTTCGACTCTGCCGCCCCAATGAACCCCACAGGACACCCTATGATCGCCGCTGGACGCGGACAAGAAGGGTCCTCCAGCATGTTGAGCAGATGAAATAATGCTGTCGGCGCATTACCAATCGCCACCACCGCCCCACTGAGCATCGGCCGCCATAACGCGATCGCCGCTGCCGAGCGCGTATTTCTCATCTCCGTCGCCATTCCCGCAACTCGAGGGTCCTGCAGCGTGCAGATCACCTCATTCTTCGCCGGAAGCCGCGTCCGAGTGATCCCCTCGCTCACCATCCGTACATCGCACAGGATCGGCGCGCCCACCTCCAACGCCGCCCGCGCAGCAATGACCATACCTTCCGTAAAATCCACATGAGCTTCGAGGCCTACCATCCCTGCCGCGTGAATCATCCGCACCACCACCACCTCTTCGTCAGGAGTGAAACGGTCCAGATCGGCCTCGGCGCGGATCATAGCAAAAGAGCGCAAATAGATTTCTGCGCCATCGGTAATATAACTATGAGGCATCGAAAGCCTCGGTCAAAAGCTCTGGTTGGGCCAGCAATTCATGAACAGTTACATGACGTAGTACGGAATCCGCCGCAGTCCTGCCTTGTATCAAATTAAACCCCATCGCCGTGGCAACCAGCGTCACATCGGTAGCCGTAGGATGAGCGCAACCTTTTGTACATCCTGACACATGCAACAATTTACCTATAGGTACTGCAGCAGCCAGCCTTCGTGCCACATCCCGCACTGGACGCAATCCTTGCAGGCAGGCAGGCGCACCCGTACAAGCCACCACTCGCAACGCCGGATCATCACTATCAATGATGGTCTCCGAAACATCGGGCATCTCCGCCCGCTCCAGCAACACCATTCGCCACGGCGTCAAGCGCATATCGCCCAATCGCGCCAGTGCAGCCAGTGTCTTTGCCCGCATCTGCCCGAATTCGAATCCAACCAAAACGCCCGCGGCCACCCGCCCCAGTCTTGGCACAAATTCTAGCGAGTCCGCCATCGACACCGCCTGAAACCGCGCATCCGGCACCGCACCACGTTTGATCAACGAAGCCATTCTCCCGCGCCCGCCAGATACACCCCCAGAATCCACGAACCAGCGGCATAATTCCAGCACGGCATCCACAGCCGAACCAACCGTCACCGCAGCGCCCATCTTCATTCCCTCGGCCCGCACGACCAACCTCTCATCAACTCGCTCAATTCTAACATCCGCCGAAGCACCGCGCAGCACCGGCAAAACGCCAGTATCCACGGCGTAGCCAAACTTCCCTGGTAACGCAGGAAATTCCCCCAACCGCGCCTCCAATTCCGCTGCAATCTCCTGCGCCCCATCTTCCGCCGTCCAGAACGGAGTAACTAGCAGATTTCGCATCGCCTCAGTTGTCGCATCGGCGTCGATCAACCCTAGCGCGTCCAATTCGGTCACCAGCCCCTTATACTTCGTCTCAGTAACTCCGCGCAGTTGCAGATTTCCGCGTACCGATAGATCAATCAGCCCGTTTCCAAAGTGTTCCGATAATTCTGCAAGTCTCAAAGCCACCATTGCAGGCAACCGCCCGCTATACAGCCGCACACGTACCAGCAGACCATCACGCGACAACATTGGCCGCAACGCTCCTGGACACCACCCTTGAACGATAGGGCGA
>JADZAO010000065.1 GCA_020852535.1 Paracoccaceae bacterium
CGCACACGGTCAAGGTCTTGTTCTGTCAACGGCACCAGATACGACAAGCGATTCAATACCGTCTCGACATCACCCGCATCATCGCGCGTCAGAGTGACGCGATAATTCTGCTCGTTTCCGGCAATCAGCTTACCGTTGCGGTCCTGTATCAACCCGCGCTCCGGCGGAATCAGCCTTATATTAATGCGATTTTCCTCGGCCAACAGGCGAAACTGGTTAGCCTGCTCGACCGACAGATAATGTACCCGTGCGCCCAAAACCGCAAACATCGCAGACACCCCGGCGCCCAAAAACAGAGCACGACGGTTCACACGATAAGCGCTGTTTTCTATATCACGGGCTGTCCGTCTCACAAACGTCTCCCATAGGCATCCACTTCACCCATCGCGGGCTTACGCAAATGAAAAACAAAACGCGACACAGCAACAACTAAAGGATAACATAGGATCGACCACAAGGTCTGCAGTAAGGCAAAACCGAATGTCGGTTGCTGCAAAAAAGCAACCAGAAATACAAGCCTATAGCCCAGTAACACCGCCACCATAATCAAAGCCACCAGTGCCCATTCGGCAATGAAAATCAACTCACGCGTCAAATCGACTCGTGCCCGCAAAAATTCGGTACCAAGAATTACCAGCCCGGCCCACAATCCAGGCGGACGCATCAACAAAAAATCCTCAACCAACACCACCACGCAAATCAGCAAGACAGGCAGATAATCAGGTCGCCGCAAAACCCATGCAAGCACCAGACACAAAAGCAGGTCAGGTCCCGGCAATGTTCTCGCCAGCGATCCTAAGGGCAACAAATTTAGAAACAGCAACCCCAGAGACAGCGCCAAAAACAACCCGCGATAGAGCCAAAGGGTAAAGCGTAGCGGATCAACCATCACCTGCCTCGCCACCGGGTGACCCACCAGCCGCACCACCCGTGGTTGTGGCGGCACCATCCAACAATTCTTCCAAAGACATAGAAGTCGGCGGTGACACAGAACTTGATGGTTCCGCGATCAGCGCACCAGGGTCATTAATCGGCTCCAGATCATGGCTGCGCAGCACCCGCAGAAACTCGAGCCGCTGGTAATCCGCACTCAGCACTACCCGCAGCCGACGATCCGTGCCCATCACGACCTGACCGACCAACAACCCTGCAGGCAACATACCCCCATCACCACTGGTAACCACACGGTCGCCCGGTCGTACCAAATCAGCGTCTTCCAAAAACTCCAACGGCGGCAACCCCATGTTGTCACCCGACAGCAGCGCCTTTTGCCCAGAAGGCTGCACTGTCACCGGCACGCGACTATTGCTATCAGTCAGCAAGATCACACGAGACGTACGTGATCCCACACCCGAAATCCGGCCCACCAGCCCAATCCCGTCCATCGTGGCCCAGCCGTCCCTGATCCCATCGCGAGCACCCACGTTGAGCAATACCGACTGGCGAAAAGGCGACCCAGAGTCGGCCAAAACCACGCCCGTCACATAGGTCAGCTTAGGGTCCAGCCGCACTTGATTCAGGTCGAGAAGCCGCGCGTTCTTCTGTTCAAGCTGGAGAGCAGCTTCCTTCCACGCCTTCATCTGCTGTAACTCGCGCCGCAGCTCCTGATTTTTTTCATAAAGGCTGGCATAACTCTGGAACTCGTCCACCATTGAAGTTGCCTTAGCAAGCGGTATCAAAGCCCAGTCAAAGGACGGCACCACCGCATCAACGAGGGCTGAACGAAATCGCTCAACCCTCGGACTATCGATCCGCCACAAGAAGAAAAGTCCCATCAGCAACAGGACAAGCAAAGACACCAACACGCGCCGCAGCGGGCGGGTATAATCCTCGGGTCCTTTGCTGCGCGGTCTAACCACGACCTTACCCTCCTCGTCGGATACACGAAGCGGTCAGCCGATCAGCTATCGTAATCGATTACGTGGCGTAATTGCTTTTCGTATTCCAGCGCCTTGCCTGTGCCGAGCGCCACACAATTCAGCGACTCATTAGCAACAGAAATCGAAAGCCCCGTCTGCTCGCGCAGCGCAAGATCCAAATCCCCCAGCAACGCCCCACCACCCGTCAACATCACGCCACGGTCCACAATGTCGGCGGCAAGATCCGGCGGCGTTGCTTCCAACGCCTGCATCACCGCATCACATATCTGCTGCACAGGTTCAGCCAAAGCCTCGGCCACCTGCGCTTGATTAATCTCGATTTCCTTTGGAGCGCCATTTAATAGGTCGCGCCCACGAATTTGCATGCTGACACCACGTCCGTCATCGGGCATCCGCGCCGTACCGATGGAAGTCTTGATCCGCTCGACCGTAGATTCTCCGATCAACAAGTTCTGGTGACGGCGCAGATAGGAAATAATTGCCTCATCCATCCGGTCGCCGCCCATACGCATCGAACGCGCATAAACAATGTCACCCAAAGACAACACGGCCACTTCCGTAGTACCGCCGCCGATATCGACAACCATGTTCCCCGTGGGATCAGTGATCGGCATGCCCGCCCCAATCGCCGCCGCAATCGGTTCCTCAATCAGCCCTGCCCGCCGAGCACCTGCCGAAAGCACCGATTGCCGAATCGCTCGCTTTTCAACCGGCGTCGCACCATGCGGCACACAGACAATGATCTTAGGCTTCGAGAATGTCGTACGACGATGCACCTTGCGGATGAAATGTTTGATCATCTCTTCAGCGCTGTCGAAATCCGCAATCACCCCGTCCTGCAGCGGGCGGATAGCCTGAATCGTCCTAGGCGTACGGCCCAACATGAGCTTCGCATCCTCGCCCACTGCCAGAACCTGCTTTTTTCCGTCCTTGATATGATAAGCTACAACCGAAGGCTCGTTCAAAACGATCCCCTTACCCCGGACATAAACCAGCGTATTCGCCGTTCCGAGGTCAATCGCCATATCAGAAGAGAAGAGGCTAGAAAATATAGACATACGGGGTGTGTCCTGTTTCACGCAAAATATATATGTCTGCGACTCGGACGCGCCAAGGCAGATCAGTCCATATAAAGAGCCTGCAGCAATTGCGAAAGCCCTGCGCCGGACAACCCGCGCAATTCTGCGTGAAACAGTATAAATATTAATTTATCTATTTTTGTTATGATTAAGAGCATGATTATGCTCTCAATTATCACTAATACGATAAACGTCACCAATCTGACAGAACTGCCACCTTGCCTAATTTCCTTCCCAATGTCCCAGCCAATGCAGTCCGCGCCGCTCTAATACAAATTTTAGCAAACGATATCACATCAAGAAAATTCGAAGACCCAATTCCTCGCCCACAGACCCCGTGCATAAGCCATAACAGCCTGCTTAAACCGTCTCTAAAACGCAAAACGGTAATAGCCTGCGCCAGTCGTTTTTTCCCACTACTGCAGACTCAACCTGCGTCGCGATAATTGATCGTTTTCATATCCGAATCCGGCGCAGTCTTTTGTCGCCGTACAATCAGCTTATTCAATGCGTTCACATAAGCCTTCACGCTCGCCACAATAGTGTCAGTATCCGCACTGGAGCCCGTCACGATACGCCCATCCTCTTCCAGACGCACCGAAACTGTAGCCTGCGCATCGGTCCCCTCTGTGACGGCGGCCACTTGATAGACCTGCAACCGCGCCTGATGAGGAAATAAAATCTTCAGACAATTGAAAGCAGCATCGACCGGCCCGTCGCCAGTGGCATCAATGTGATAGTCCACCCCTTCAATCGAAAGTACCATATCGGCCTCCTGCGGTCCGTCCGTCCCGCAGACCACACGTAGTTTTTTCAACACCAGCACGTCATGTGCATCCATCGTCGTCTCGTCAACGACCAGCGCGATCAAGTCATCGTCATAGACCTCTTTCTTACGATCTGCCAAAGCCTTGAAACGCACAAAGACATCGTTCAACTGATTTTCAGCCAACTCGAAACCCAACTCTTTCAACTTCGCTCGAAGTGCAGCACGACCCGAATGTTTGCCCATCGTGATATTTTTCTGCATCAGGCCAATATCCTCGGGACGCATGATCTCGAAGGTCTCGACATTGTTC
>JADZAO010000066.1 GCA_020852535.1 Paracoccaceae bacterium
AAATACAAATATAAAAGCCCAGTTGCTAGAAAGAGCTTTTCGAAGGGCAGGTCGGGAATGATCAGGCCTTTATTAATCCCATGCTTTCTAGCTTTAGGATTACCTGCTGGGCGCAATAATCTACATCGGTGCCTTCGGTATCGACCACTACTTCGGCTTTGGTCGGTTCTTCATAGGGGTCGGAGATACCTGTGAATTCCTTGATCTTGCCGTTACGGGCGAGTTTATAGAGGCCCTTGCGGTCGCGGCGTTCGCATTCTTCGATGCTGGTTGCCACGTGTACTTCGATGAAGGCGCCGAAAGCTTCGATCATCTCGCGCACGGCGCGGCGTGTCGCGGTATAGGGCGCGATTGGAGCGCAGATGGCGATTCCCCCGTTTTTGGTGATTTCCGATGCTACATAGCCGATGCGCTTGATGTTGATGTCGCGGTGCTCTTTTGAAAAGCCGAGCTCTGAGGACAAGTGTTTGCGCACAACGTCACCGTCGAGTAGCGTGACGGGGCGGCCGCCCATTTCCATTAATTTGATCATCAGCGCGTTGGCGATGGTTGACTTTCCCGAACCTGAGAGACCTGTGAAGAACACGGTGAAGCCTTGTTTGGCCCGTGGCGGCGAGGTGCGGCGGAGTTCTGTTACGACCTGCGGGAAGCTGAACCAGTCAGGGATTTCGAGGCCCTCGCGCAGGCGGCGGCGCAGTTCGGTGCCAGAAATATCCAATACGGTCGAGCCTTCGGGGACTTCGTCCACGGGATAATATTGCGATTTTTCTTGTACATAGACCATCTGTTTAAAATCGACCATCTCGATGCCGATTTCTTTTTGATGTTTGGCTACCAGCGTTTGTGCGGCGTAGGGGTCGTAGAAATCTTTGCCTTGGCTGTTTTTGCCCGGACCGGCATGGTCGCGTCCGACGATGAAATGGGTCAGGCCGTGGTTTTTTCTAATGATTGCGTGCCAGAGTGCTTCGCGTGGTCCCCCCATGCGCATGGCAAGGTTAAGAAGCGAAAGATGCGTGGTTGAGGTGGGATATTGGTCGAGCACGGCTTCGTAGCAACGTACACGGGTGAAGTGGTCAACATCGCCCGGTTTTGTCATGCCTACGATGGGATGGATCAGCAGGTTGGCTTCTGCTTCGCGGGCGGCGCGAAAGGTGAGTTCCTGATGCGCACGGTGCAGCGGATTGCGGGTCTGGAAAGCGACGATGCGGCGCCAGCCCATTTTGCGGAAGAAAGCGCGGAGTTCATTGGGTGTATCGCGCCGGGCTTTGAAGTCGTAATGCACTGGCTGTTGAATGCCGGTGATTATGCCACCTAGGTAGACAGGACCGGCTACGCTGTGCAGGTAGTTCACGGCAGGATGTGCGAGATCGTTGGCGCCAAAGACATGCTCGGCTTCCTTGGATTTGTTTGGCACCCATTTGTCGGAAATCGACATAATAGCGAGGATCACACCCTCTTGATCACGTAGGGCGATTTCTTGCCCCGGAGCTACGCCTTCGGCGAAGGTTTCGGATATGTCGAGCGTGATGGGGATCGGCCACAGTGTACCGTCGGCGGTACGCATATTTTCTAATACGCTGTTGTAATCGGCTTCGGTCTGGAAGCCACGCAGCGGAAAAAAGCCGCCGTTCATCAAGAGTTCTAGATCGCATATCTGACGCGCCGTCAGATCCCACGAGGGCAGGTTTGCCGCTTTGAGCTTCAGTTTTTGGGCCGAGTCAGCAGATACATAAAGCTCGGGGATCGGATCGTGATGGGAAAGTGTCATGAACTGCCTCTGTTACAATTTGCGGGTAGACCCCCACAGTCGCGGCGCGGCTTATCTGCTAAATGGAAGGACTTCCAGAAAACAAGGTTTTATGTTTAAAAATAGGAAGAATATGCATATATTTGTGCATCCAGCGGAACAGATTCCTGCATTCGCGCTAAAGCAGAAAATGCCGTTTAATCTACTTGATTTTCCTTGTCTCAAATATTCTTGGTAGAGTTCGAATTGGCTGATAGGCTTCCGAGCTTTTGGCATGGGCAGAAACTGGAGGTGGGCGTTATTACCTTTGGAGGGTAGGGTGATTAGTGTGACCGGCCAGAAATTTCTCGGCATCTAGAGCCGCCATGCAGCCCATGCCGGCACTCGTTACGGCCTGACGATAAATATGGTCGGTTAGGTCGCCCGCTGCGAAGACGCCCGGAATCGATGTGCGGGTGCTCCCAGCTTCGACTTTTACATAGCCGCCGTTGTGTAGTTTGAGTTGATCTTTTACTAGCGCGGATGCGGGCGAATGGCCGATTGCGACGAATAAACCGGCGCAGGGGATGTCAGTGATTTTGCCTGTAAGCACGTTCTGGGTTCGCACGGCGGTGACCCCGAGCGGTATTTCGTCTCCCAGCACTTCGTTGACTGTGTGGTTCCAGATGACCTGCACCTTGGGGTTTTTGAACAACCGGTCTTGCATGATTTTTTCTGCGCGGAAGCTGTCACGGCGGTGGATTACGGTGACCTTGGAGGCGAAGCTGGTTAGAAATAGCGCCTCTTCTACTGCTGTGTTTCCACCGCCGATGACGACGATTTCCTTGCCGCGATAGAAAAAGCCGTCACAGGTGGCGCAGGCCGAGACGCCGAAGCCTTTGAACTTTTCCTCCGAAGGCAGGCCTAGCCATTTTGCTTGTGCGCCGGTGGCAAGGATCACAGTGTCGGCAGTATAGACGGTGCCAGAGTCGGACTGTGCGCTGAATGGGCGGGCTGACAGGTCGAGTGAGTTGATGTAATCGGTTATGATTTCCGCTCCCACCGCACGGGCGTGCTTTTCCATGCGGATCATCAGGTCAGGGCCTTGCACATGGGTGTCTCCAGGCCAGTTTTCGACTTCAGTTGTGATGGTTAGCTGCCCGCCGGGTTGCAGACCTTGCACGAGAATCGGTTCCAACATGGCGCGAGCGCAATAGACAGCGGCGGTGTAGCCCGCAGGACCAGAGCCGATGATTAAAACCCGTGTGTGCCGTGTTTCACCCATGTTCGTTGCCCTATCTGTCTCGTATTTCCTAAGTTGATATATGTTCGACAGCCAGCGAGAGCCAGCCCCGTCAGTTTATCGGTTTAAAAAAACGATGGTGAGTTTGATGAAATATCTTCAGACTATGGGCCAAGCCAAACGGTTGAGAGTATTTTTGTTGCGCGATGGTGAAAGATTGTTGTGCAAAAGATAGGTTTTGCCTACATAGATTGTAATCTTGTGTGCTACCGGAGCAAAGGGAGGCAGTATGGCCGGATCGAAACTCGACCCAATTGACAGACAGATTCTTGCTGAATTGCAAGCGGACGGGCGGATGACGAATGTGGCACTTGCGAGCCGCGTGGGAATCTCTGCTCCGCCTTGTTTGCGGCGGGTGCGAACGTTGGAAGAGGCGGGTTATGTGCGCGGCTATTACGCGGATATTGACGCCCGCGAGTTGGGGTTTGAGGTGCAGGTCTTTGCGATGGTGCGGCTACAAAGCCAAGCCGAGGCGGATCTGGTGATCTTCGAGGAGCGCTGCCGCCAGTGGTCGCTTGTACGGGAATGTCATATGCTGAACGGCGAGATTGATTTCATTCTGAAATGTGTGGCGCCCGATCTTTCGTCTTTTCAGAGTTTTTTGACGGGTGAGTTGCTCAAAGCTGAGAACGTGGCAACAGTGAAAACTTCATTGGTGATCCGCTGTGCCAAGGATGAGCCGGGCGTGCCATTCGATGTTCTTGAGGAGCGGCTGGTTCGGAAGCCCTGATCTCCAAACGAACAAGAGTTCCCTTTTGGAAGGCAGAGGAAGTACTGCGGCTATTTTACCAAAGCAAGAGCCAAGCTGTCATCTTGGCAAGTTTGCTGATTTGGACAGACCTTACTGTGAATATGGTAAATGATAGTTTGTGTGTTAAATCTCTGCCGTGGTTGGTGCAGTCCCTTAGGTAGATCGCTTGAATTTTGTGGCGATTACGGATTTGAGCTAGCGGTGGTTTTTTTCCTCATTGGTTTTTCAACGCTTAGCAGGTCTTGTTTAGGAATAATGTGACTCTAGTTTGCAGCAGCGATTTTGGCCTGTGTTGTTTATCTTTGCGGTAAGATGTGTCGGGCGGGTTGCACTTTGTTTTATTACCAAAACGCAAACATCCATTGCTGACTCTTGTCGTACCTGCGCTAATCCGGTTGCGAAACTTAGAGTGTGATGGCTGAGATTAGGCGGCCGTAATCTGCTTCTTGCGTATGGGTGGTGCGCCGGAAGGAAAAGAAACGCGCCGGATCAGCATATGTGCAATGCTGCGTCCATTCCGTATGGCCGACTCCTGCGCGGCGTAGGCGTGACATGCCGAAGGCAGGTAAGTCAAATAGCATCTGGTCGTCCGTACTATTTATGAAGTAGCGAGCGTGTTCGGGGTCATTGTCGATGAAGGCTTCGAAAAATTCTGGCCCTACTTCGTAATTGCGCTGGCTAATGGTGGGGCCGATTACTGCCGATATGTCGGCACGCTTTGCGCCCAGTGCTTCCATCGCCTCAAGCGTGGCTTCCAGTACTCCGTCGCGTGTGCCGCGCCATCCAGCATGGGCTGCACCGATCACCCTCGCTTTGGCGTCATGGAACAGTACAGGTTGGCAGTCAGCGGTTAGAATGCCTAGTGCGAGGTTTGGTGTTTTTGTCACCATAGCATCGGCGCACGGGCGGTTTTGGAGCGGAGCAGTTACATGTAGCACATTGGGCGAATGGATCTGGTTGATTGACAAAAGATGATCATGTGCCACGCCAAGCGCATTGGCCACACGTCTGCGGTTGATCGTTACGAATTCTGAGAGGTCCGAAGAGTTTGTTGCGCAGTTTAGTCCCGAAAAGATACCAGAAGATACTCCGCCTTTGCGGGTGAAAAACCCATGCCGGGCGAGAATCGCGTTGGAGGTGATGATTTCAAGCAATGTCGAATCCGGGCGGAGGCATATGATGGGACGGGTGGATGGCGATCGCTTTGAATAATGAACCCATTTCGCTGGCAGCGGTTAAGCGATGTGTGGCTGTAAGATGCTCTTTAAGAGCCGTTCCGGTCAATCCCTGAGCGAGTTTTGTACTGCGTTCTGTAATGCCGAGGCGTAAGAGAAGCGTGCCTTGAGTTATTATACTTGAGGCGCGGGCGGGGCTTGCTGATTGGGCCAAAGCCTCGAAATCGACATGAGCGGTTAAATCTGCTTCACCGGGGCTGGCGAGGGGATCAATAAAAGTGTGGTCCTGCACGGCCTGAAACGTGTCGCCCAAGGAATGCCAGCCGCCGTAGTCGACGATGATCGCGATTCCACCTTTTGCTTCGAT
>JADZAO010000067.1 GCA_020852535.1 Paracoccaceae bacterium
GCTTAGCCGCGTAAGGCGGGGTTCGCAGGTACCTGGCAACAGAAACCTGCACTTTTATTCTTCCTCCGGAACGACTTTCCTTGCAAAAAAAATCTTCCCTTTTCCTGATGTTGCGCGGGTTTCGCCTTGACGCAAATACTCATTCTTGTAAGGGCCGAGGTAGGTGCAAGAACGAACGACGGACAAAATTTTACAAAAAAATGGATGCGGCAGAACTCTTAGCTAGAGGTGGAAGCCCTCAGCGAGGATGTTTTGACTGGCGTAAAAAAAGGATTAGTCATGCAAGACGGCTCCCGGGTTTAGAATGCCGGTCGGGTCGAGCGCCTGCTTGATCGCTCTCATGGCAGCGAGTTTGGCGGGATCGGTCTAGGTTTCGAGATCTTTTACCTTGAGTCTGCCAATACCATGTTCGGCGCTGACTGATCCGCCCATGCTGTCGACGAGGTCATAGATTGCGGTTTTGACAGCCTCGCGCTGGTGCTCGTGGTCTTTGCGGGTTTTGCCCTGCCGCGGAAAGACGTTGTAATGTAGATTGCGATCGCCCAGATGACCGAAGCATTTGATACGGAAGGCATCGATTCTTGCAAGTTCAATGGGGGCTTTGGCAATAAATTCTGGGATGGCTGAGAGAGGCAGCGAGATGTCGTGGCTGGAAACCGCGCCGATGCGGCGGTTAGCTTCGGGAATCGACTCGCGAATGCGCCAAAGCTGTGTCGATTGACTTTGCGAGGCTGCAATCACGCCATCGGTAATAAACGAGTTGTCGTCAGCCTCGGTATAAAGGCTGGCCATTGTTGCTTCGGCGTTAATCCCAGAAGGTAGGCCGAGTTCAATCAGCACCGACCATTCTGGTATCTTGGCGAACGGTTGTTTTAGCTCGGGCATGGTTTCGATCAAAAAGTCGAAGCTTGCACGGTGGATGAGTTCGAAGGCCGAGATCATACCAGGCAGGCGGCGCTGGGCAAGCGAGAGAAGGCGGAGCGCTGTGTCCGGTGAGGGAGTGATGAGGAGGGCGGTTACTGTTGCGGCAGGAATTGGAAAGAGACGTAGACTGGCCGCCGTAATGATGCCTAGCGTACCTTCTGACCCAATCAACAGGTGACGTAGGTCGTAGCCGGTGTTGTCTTTGCGCAGCCGTTTCAACCCTCGGAAAATGGAGCCGTCGGCCATCACCGCCTCAATCCCAAGGGTGAGGTCGCGTGCATTGCCGTAACGCAGCACGTTCAACCCACCGGCGTTGGTGGCAAGAAGACCACCGATACGGGCGCTTCCCTCGGAGGCGAGTGAGAGCGGGAAGATGAATCCTGCATCGGCGGCCTGCTGTTGAGCACTGGTGAGTATTGTCCCTGCCTCAACCACCAGCACGGATTCGGCGGGATAGAGGCCACGGGTGGCGTTCATGCGTTCCAAGGACAAGATTAGAGGGGCGGGTCCTTCGGGTAAAAGCTGGCCGCCGACAAGGCCGGTCCCGCCGCTCCATGGCACGATGCCGACTCCAGCAGCGTTGCAGGCGACAACAATGCTGGAGACCTCGCTTGTTGATCGTGGCAGTGCGACGGTGCTGCCAAGTCCGATCCAGCGACCGCGAGGTTCGGCGCGGTGGTGGTCGTTGGAGGGGATTAGAGTGCCTTGGGGTAGGCTGGCCGCGAGGGGAATGAGAAAGGACTCGTTAGCGGGGTTCAACATCGGGTACCCTTTGGCGGCTTGGCTTTGGCTTTACCTAACGTAAGGGACGGGGCGAGGAAAGTTTGGAAGCAGTATATAATAGCGGTAAGGGATCAAAGATGAGGGTTGTGTACAGAGCCGGGTAGGGCATCTTGATCGATTAGTAGTTCTGGTTTGTCAGTTTAGATCAGGGCTGGTGGCTTTCTGTTTCTAGCTTTATGAGACATCGGATAAGTTCTTTTTGGTGGATAGGTCATCGCTTTTGCGGGGGCATTATAGTTTGATTAAATTCCTTGAAAGGCGGAGGAATTTGATCATAAACTATAAGAATGTGGTGGCGGAAGATTCCTGCCTGCCGATGATTGCGCGAAGGTATTTTCATGAACATGATTACTAACCATCTGCCCACGAAAGAATTACAGGCGCTGGATGCGGCGCATCACATTCACCCCTTCACTGATGCCACACATCTTGCAAGCAAGGGTGTGCGGGTGATTACGCAGGGCAAAGGTGTCTGGCTTACCGACAGTGAGGGGGACCGTATTCTTGATGCGATGGCAGGGCTATGGTGCGTGAACATTGGTTACGGGCGCAAGTCATTAGCCGATGTTGCGGCACGGCAAATGGGGGAGCTGGCCTATTATAACACCTTTTTCCAGACCACCCATGTGCCAGTCATCGCGCTGGCAGCAAAACTGGCAGAATTGGCTCCCGGTGACTTGAACCATGTGTTTTTTGCAGGGTCGGGATCGGAAGCTAATGACACCAACATACGACTAGTGAGACGCTACTGGCAGGTTAAGGGTATGCCGGAAAAGCGCGTGATCATAGCTCGCAAGAATGGCTATCACGGCTCGACAATGGGCGGTGGCAGCCTTGGTGGAATGGCCCCGATTCACGCACATGGCGGAATGATCGACGGAATCGTGCATATTGACCAGCCCTATTGGTGGGGTGAGGGCGGCGACATGCCCGAGGAGGCTTTCGGACTGGAACGAGCTAGGCAGCTTGAGGATAAGATCCTTGAATTGGGCGTGGACAAGATTGCGGCATTCATCGGCGAGCCAGTTCAGGGTGCGGGGGGCGTGATCGTACCACCGAGTACCTATTGGCCAGAGATCCAGCGGATTTGCGATAAGTACGGTATCTTGCTAATTGCGGATGAAGTGATCACGGGTTTTGGACGCACCGGAAACTGGTTCGGGTCACAAACCTTTGGCATCAAGCCCCATATCATGACCATCGCCAAGGGTCTGTCTTCAGGCTATCAGCCTATCGGAGGGTCGATCGTCTGTGACGAAGTGGCGGCTGTGGTGGCGGAAGGCGGTGAGTTCTTCCATGGTTATACCTATTCCGGTCATCCCGTCGCAGCAGCTGTGGCTTTGGAAAACTTACGTGTCTTACAAGATGAGCATATCGTTGAATATACACGCGATGTGGCGCATCCCTACCTAATGGAGCGCTGGGCCAAGCTGGTTGAGCATCCGTTGGTCGGCGAGGCTAAGTTGGTCGGTTTAATGGGGTCAATCGCATTAACCCCCGACAAGGAGAAGCGTGCGAAGTTCGCATCGGAATCGGGAGCGGTAGGCTTGCGCTGCCGCGGGCGGTGTTTTGCCAATAACCTAGTCATGCGCCATGTGGGCGATCGGATGATCATTTCACCGCCGTTGGTGATCACTACCGACGAGATTGATATACTGATCAATCGAGCCAAGCTGTCGCTAGACGAATGTTATGCCGGGTTGAAGGCAGATGGCATGCTAGTCGCCAAGAAGGAGTAAGTGCTTATTTTTTATAAAAACTTTGCTCGCGGGTTAAATTAAGCGGAGCCATGTTTTAGCTTTTGAGGGCCAAACTATTCTGGAAGGTCCAAAATGCGTTCAAACGCAAAAATGACAATCTACAGCGTTACCGCTGCTACAACTGGCTTAATAAGTCCATTAATGGCAGATTTAAGGTTCAACAGATAATCTGTATGAGCCATATTAAGTTTGCTCTGTGAAGCGGACTTTGCCGATATAAGGCAGGTTTCGGTTTCGTTCTGCGAAGTCAATGCCATAGCCTACTACGAATTCATCGGGGATTTCGAAGCCTGTCCATGTAGCGCGGATGTCAACCTCACGGCGTGAGGGTTTGTCCAATAGGGCGCATATCTCGAGCCTTTTGGGTTCGCGTGATAAGAGCAGGTTCTTGACGTGATGTAGAGTGAATCCCGTGTCGACTATATCTTCGACCACCAGCACGTCATGTCCCGCGATTTTGCCGCGTAAGTCTTTCAGGATGCGGACCTCGCGACTGGAATACATCGCATCGCCGTAGCTGGAGGCTTCGAGAAAATCGACCTCAACGGGAAGATCAATTTCACGCACCAAATCAGCAATAAAGACGAAAGAACCACGTAAAAGGCCGACAACGGTAAGTTTGTCGGTACCAGCATAATGTACAGTAATATCTTTGGCCAAGGCCTCGACGCGTGCGGCGATGGCTTTGGCGCTGATCATCTGATCAATGACATAGGGTCTATAGGACAATACATCTACTCTTGCGGCTGCGGGGCCTCTTGATTTTCACTGTAAGCTTACCCAATACCAGAGGGCAAGTCACGAGGTGGATGGGATGCCCACGCATCATGAAATTAGGCGTCTGCCCTATTCGGCGCGGCAGATGTACGATCTTGTGGCCGATGTAGCCGCCTATCCCAAATTCCTGCCGTGGAATTCTGCGGCGCGAATTCGGTCACGTACACCGATCAAGGGGGCAAACGGCGACTCCGGCGAAGTAATAGAAGCTGATCTAGTAATCAGCTTCAAAGTGTTTCGTGAACGTTTTGGTAGCAGCGTGAAGCTTTGGCCCGCAAGTAAGAGAATCGAGACGGAATATTTGGATGGACCGTTCCGGCATATGTGCTCGACTTGGGATTTTCGTGATGTCGAAGGCGGTTGCGAAGTGGAGTTTTTCGTAGACTTCGAATTTCGCAACGTAATATTGCAGGGCATCATCGGAGTTGTGTTTAATAATACGATGCAGCGTGTGGTGGAGGCTTTCGAGCGGCGGGCAGTGGAATTGCACGGACCAAAGATCTAGGCACGACGGTGATCATTGCGCTACATGGTAACTGGGGTGGTGTAGAGTAATGTAAGATTTTTGGCGTTGTCGTCTCCGATGAACCGTATAGACTATGCGGCGGTCTATCCGCGAGGAACAAAACGACGGGTTTTGCAGAGGCTATGGACACACGTAGCCATCGGATAATTTCTTCCGTGCGGCTTTTGATTGTTCACTGAACGGCGAGTTTGCTAGTATCTTATGCGGGGTGGCAAAGGTGAGACGGGTCTGATCCGCACCAATAAGTCCATTCTTGAGATGGTCTTCCCTGCTTCTTTTCGGTTCCTAGATCTGATCGCGGACGGATTTATACTAATTTAGGGAACTACAGCGGCACCGTGGGTAAGGCGCGGATCCGCTTTTTGAAGGTGGAAGAAGGCGGTCATGCGTGGTCTGGCAGTTGTCGCGCCACATGAGAGGGCTGAACATGCTATACTGAGGCGATGCGTAAGACGCCAACTCTTTTCAACGAGTATCCTGAGATCGTTTTTCTCAATTTAGCGAAGGGCAGAAAATAGTAGCTTAAGAGCGTGGTCGATCGTCGCTTGACGCACCTTGGACCTGCCAAGCGGGCCAAATTCTAGTGTTTCCGTGCGGGTAGGTTTGCCAATGTGAGCAAGGCCGAAGCAAACACGGCCTTCAGGTTTATGTTCCGAACTGCCGGGACCTGCAATGCCGGTTACCGAGACAGCAAGTTGGGCCGTTGAATTTGCAAGTGCGCCTTCGGCCATTTCGCGGGCAGTTTCTTCACTGACCGCGCCAAAGGCTTCGAGCGTTTTTTGCGACACACCCAGCATGTCGCACTTGGCGTCGTTGGAATAGGTAACAAAGCCGCGGTCAAAAACTTTAGAGGAGCCTGCAACTTCGGTCAGGGCCGCCGAGATCAAACCTCCCGTGCAGCTTTCTGCGGTTGCTATACGAATGCCAGAGTGGCGAGCGGCTTGCACGATTGCGGCAACTTTGGTCACAAGAGAAATACTCCGTGGTAAAGGACGCCTCCGACAAAAACGGCGATACCAGCAAAGAATCCGGCCCAGAGGTCGTCGATCATTACTCCGTCAGCATCGCCCCGCGCATCGGCGCGGCCAACGAGCCAAGGCTTCCAGATGTCAAACAGGCGGAAGGTGAGAAACGCACTGACCCATGCAGGCCAGGGCAGAAAGTCTTCGAACCCACGGGACCAGAATGCGAGAGCAGGGGCGAGTAGGGCAATCCATTGGCCGGCAACTTCGTCGATCACGAATTCCGAAGGATCTGTCCCAAGTTTATTGGAAAGCTCGACACGACAGGCCCAAAAGCCCGCCAATATGATGACAAGCGTGGCAATTACAAGGGCGGGTGCTCCGAGATATTGATCGATCAGTAGTCCCACCAAAATAGCAGCAGCAGAGCCCCATGTGCCGGGTGCGGGGCGTAGGTGGCCTATACCGAAGACTGTGGCGATGCGGTAGGTCAGAGTCATGCGCGCACCATCAGGGCTGTGGCAAGTGCGGCGATACCCTCTTCACGTCCCGTAAAGCCTAGACGTTCCGAGGTTGTGGCTTTGACGCTGACTTGGGAGGAATCAACACCCATGATCTGGGCGAGTTGTGCCTGCATGGCGACAACGTGTAGATTGATCTTGGGGCGTTCGCAGACGAGGGTCACGTCGCAATTGCTGAGTTTCCACCCATGCTCTGCGGCAAGCGCAATTGCATGGGAAAGGAAGATGTGGCTGGCGGCCCCCTTCCATTGCGGCTCGTCGGGCGGGAAATGGCGACCGATATCGCCCATTGCCAACGCACCATATATAGCATCGGTCAGAGCGTGCATGCCGACATCAGCATCAGAATGGCCCAGAAGCGCCTTGTCATGCGGGATGCGTATGCCACAAAGCCAGACGTGGTCGCCAGCAGTGAATGCGTGAACATCATAACCGTTACCGATACGGAGAGTCATTGAACAGCCCTTCAAAAGCGCTTCGGCCCGCGCGAAATCTGCGGGGTATGTGAGTTTGATGTTGTCTTCGTCGCCTTCGACAATGGTGATCTGCATGCCTGCGGCACGAGCTACTGTCACATCGTCGGCGGCGGGGCTCCTATTGGCGCGGTGGGCAGAAAGGATGTCGACGAAGCGGAAGCCTTGTGGGGTTTGGGCTCGCCAAAGTTCGCTGCGGTTTTGAGTGTCTGAGACCCGGCCCGCTTTACCACGCCAGAGGGCATCGGTGACGGCCAAAGCCGGGGCCGCACCGGGGCTGGTTTGCAGGGCGGCGATCACCTTGTGAATGACGTGGGAGGGAACCAGTGGACGAGCGCCGTCATGGATCAGCACGATTTCGGGCGGATCGTTTGCCAAGGCTTCGAGTGCATTGCTAACCGAGGCATTGCGCGTCTTCCCGCCATTGACGAGTGTTACTCCAGAGATTGCCGTGGCACGATCCTGATCGTCTGGGTGGATCACCAAGACGATGCGTTGCAGTCCGGCGTTGCGGAAGGCCGCAACCGTGTAAGAAAGCACGCTTTTTCCGGCTAGCATTTGCCACTGCTTGGGCAGATCGCCGCCCACCCGTGTACCGCGACCTGCAGCGACGATGATCACTGCTGTCTTGGTCGCTGTCGGGAAGTGCGGATTCATATTATGACCGATTCAGGGACGTTTGATCCTATTAGGCCAGATGGTTGCGTCTGACAATCTATAGAGAAAACAGATAAAATGCACAAAATTTGTGCGCATGTTGTTTTTCAATCATATATTCGCTTCGGAGCCTTGGTTCCGCATGGTGGAATGAGCTAAGTTTATAATAACCTTACAAGGAACAGGCATTTGTCTCTCTGCCTCGGACCGTATCTTTTGAACCCTCCTGTTTTACTGGCCCCGCTGGCCGGAATTACCGATTTGCCGTTTCGGCGATTGGTCGCAAAGTTTGGTGCGGGGCTTGTTGTTTCAGAAATGGTGGCCAGTCAGGAAGTCGTACAGGCTCAACCCAAAGCGCGGGGACGAGCGGAACTAGGGCTTGGCGAACAAGCAACCTCGGTCCAATTGGCAGGACGTGAACCCTACTGGATGGCCGAAGCCGCAAAACTGATGGAAGCGCAGGGTGCCAAGATTATCGATATCAACATGGGTTGCCCGTCGAAGCGAGTGACAACGGGCTTTTGCGGATCGGCACTGCTGCGGGATCTGGATCTTGCACTTGATCTCATACGTGCCGTGGTGCGGGCAGTTTCAGTGCCAGTCACCTTGAAGACACGACTTGGCTGGAATGATGCGCAGTTGAATGCGCCTGAATTGGCAAAACGGGCCGAGGAGAACGGTATTAAAATGCTGGTTATCCACGGTCGCACGCGCTGCCAGTTTTACAAGGGTGCAGCCGACTGGCGGGCGATCCGTGCGGTGAAGAATGCAGTGAGTATTCCTGTCGTTGTGAATGGCGATATTGTCGATGGAACGAGCGCTAAGGCGGCGCTGGATCAGTCAGGTGCGGATGGCGTGATGGTCGGGCGCGGCGCTCAGGGTGCACCATGGCGACTGGCACAGATAGCACATGAACTTTATGGCACACCCGCGCCTGTGGTGCTGAAGGGTGCGGCCTTGGGTGATATGGTTTCGGAGCATTACGAAGAAATGCTGGCCTTTTATGGGCGCGACCTTGGGATGAAATGTGCCCGCAAGCACTTGGGCTGGTATCTCGATGAGGCGGGTGTGAGCGATGCACGGAGAGCGATTTTAACCTCGGACGATCCGGCAATGGTGCTGCGGTTGATCGCTGTCGCCTTTGCTGGAGAAAAGCAGGTAGCGGCATGAATTCGACCTATCATTCCACTTGTCCGGTGCTGGGCGTAGTCTGGGCTTCACTCCCCCTGCCAGCGCTGCTGATCGGGCTGGATGACCGGATCACTGAAGTGAATCCAGCGGGCGAAATATTCCTAAATGCTTCTAACCGTTCGCTGATGGGGCAACCTGTTTTTGACCGCCTATTAATCGACGGAACAATAAAAGATGCAGTTAAGCGGACGCGTGTGAACCAGTCGCCGCTCTTTATTAATGATGTAGATGTGACGACAGGCGAACGACGTCCGGTGCAGTGTAACGTGCAGGTTACACCGATGCATAACAATGCGGATGTCATTATGATGATCATCTCGCCGCTGGACATTGCTTACCGTCTGGGCCGGTCAATGCATTCGAAATCTGCGGCGAAATCGGCAATCGGAATGGCTGAGATTCTAGCGCATGAAATTAAGAACCCATTGGCGGGAATTTCGGGTGCAGCGCAACTTTTGTCGATGGGGCTAGGTCCAAAGGATCGCGAACTGGCAGACTTGATTGTCGAGGAGACGCGGCGAATTGTGAAGCTTCTGGAACAGGTTGAACAGTTCGGCAATGTGCGTCCACCGGAATTGCAAGCTGTGAATATCCATGATCCCCTCGACCGTGCACGAAAATCGGCGATGGTCGGTTTTGCTGCACATATGCATATTTCCGAGGATTATGACCCCTCTTTGCCACCAACCTATGCCGATCCGGATCAATTGACGCAGGTGTTTTTGAACCTGATCAATAACGCTGCCGGAGCTTGTCAGAGGGCTGGCGAGGGCATGAATATTCAGCTGCGGACATTTTACGATCTATCACTGCGTTTGCGGAGAAAAGACGGTACACCCGCCGCCTTGCCGTTACAGATAGAGATCATAGACAATGGTCCGGGAATTCCGCCTGAATTGATGGGTGACATTTTCGAGCCCTTTGTATCGGGGCGCGAAAACGGCACGGGGCTGGGCTTGGCGCTTGTCTCGAAAATTATTTCGGACCATGAGGGATTGATTTCTGTGGATTCGGTGCCGGGGCACACCGTGTTCAGGGTGTCGCTGCCGATAGTTCCGCCGATTAAGAAGGAGCAAGTCTGATGAATGGTACCGTTCTGGTGGCGGATGACGACCGAACGATCCGAACAGTACTGACGCAGGCGCTGACGCGAGCAGGATGCAAGGTACATGCGACCAACAGCTTAATGACGTTGATGCGCTGGGTAGAAGAAGGGAAGGGGGATTTGATAATTTCGGACGTGATTATGCCGGACGGAAACGGACTGGATGCACTGCCACGGATTGGCAGGATGCGACCTGAGTTGCCGGTGATCGTTATTTCGGCGCAGAATACAATTATGACTGCCGTTCAGGCTACCGAGGCTAAGGCTTACGATTATCTGCCCAAGCCATTTGATCTTCCAGATTTGATGAAGCGATCGGCCCGTGCGCTGGAATTAAAGCGTCACGCCCCGGCTAAATCACTACAGACGCGGGAAGTAGGTGACGACCTGCCGCTGGTCGGGCGCACGACGGTGATGCAGGCGCTTTACCGGTTGGTGGCACAAGTGATGAATACCGATCTGGCGGTGTTGATTACGGGCGAGTCGGGCACCGGAAAAAGTCTGATCGCTAAGGCAATTCACGATTTTTCCGACCGACGTAGCCAACCTTTCGTGGTGGCGCGGGTCTCAGATATGGCGGGAGTCGACGGACCTTCGGTGTTGATGAATCGCGCCAAAGGGGGAAGCCTCGTTTTTGACGATATTTCCGATTGTGACGATGACACGCAAGCGCGAATCGTGCGGATGCTCGATATGATGTCGGACAATGCACCACGAATCCTAGCAACCTCGCAGAGCGACCTTTCTTGGCAGATGGAAGCAGGAAGCTTCCGAAAGGATTTGTTCTATCGTCTGTCCGGCGTTATATTGCAGGTGCCAAGCCTACGCGAACGAGTGGACGACATTCCGCTTCTAGCTGAGCATTTCCTTTCTCGGTGCGACCGGAATTTTGGGTCA
>JADZAO010000068.1 GCA_020852535.1 Paracoccaceae bacterium
AACGAAGCCCTGGAAACGATGCGTGGTTTGCATGACATCGGCGCAGTGAACAAGCAAACATTGCGTGACTTTGAAACACAATGCCTGCCACCGCCGGCCTACACGGCAGAAATGATCAGGCGCTTGCGGGAGAACCTGCACATCAGCCAAGCCGTATTTGCTGCCTACCTCAACGCCAGCATTTCTACCGTTCAGAAGTGGGAAAACGGCGATAAGAAGCCCAGTGGTGCTGCGGCACGATTGCTTTCAGTGATTGAGCGCAAGGGGCTGGAAGTGCTGGTTTAAAAAGCTGCCTGTAGCGAGAGCCGCAGCGACTGATCAAATCTTGGCGAAGTCATTCGTCATTTCGTTATGGTCGGCAGCTGTCGGCCAGAAGCGGTCTTCCAGAATGGCGCTCAATAGCTGCCATTGGGCTGTCTTCGGTGTATGCCGATGACCTATAATGCGCCATGTTGCTTTTCATGAATTTTTAGTATTTTAAAAGCATTGATCGCAAAGCCAGAAGCCCGTCGTTGTGCGAACTACAGCCAGATGCAGAGTGCCGAGTTAGGGAGCAGGTACCGGAGTTATGCAGCAAAACTGTCTCCCGATAACAAAGTTAGAGATCATGGGATTCACTACCACTCAAAATCTCGGGAAAAGAAAGTGATCGAAGAAACAAACCAAGCAATTGAGATACGAGGCGAGCCAAATCCATGGATTTATGGGCCACCACTGTTCCTCGCAGCAAACGCTATTTTTTTCCAACCAAATCTCTTCGGTTTAGTTAGCGTTCTAATAATTTTCGTAGCGCTGGCAGCGTGGTGGCTGACTCGACCGCAATCTGTTCGGATTTCAATCGACACCAAAGAAGCAATCTTTGTTAATTCATCATTAAATCCGTTCCGAAAGAGCAAAACGGTGTCATTGGCAGTGTACTCTCGTGTATATGCAAGTCCGTTTTATAAAAATGGCGGGTGGTCAATTCATCTAAGCGATCCGCGAGGCGAACATCTTTTACTTGCTCGAATTCCTTCTCCTTGGGCACCCACATTTCATGACGACTACGTTCGATCTCTATGCGTCAAGCTTGCATCCGGGCTGCGAATAGCCGATGGAGGAGGAGGGTGAACGACGTAGTTCAGTTTTTTCTTGCAGACTCTTCGAGCCATTACCACTGATCTCTCTCAAGTCACTCCTCTTAAGTGATTGATTTTAAATGAACGTCTCGGAGCGACTTTCGGGCGATTTGCGGCCTCGGCCCGATTACTTCGCTAACCCTCCGCTCCAGAGGGACGCTCCGCCGGCAAGCCGGCTGCGCGCCCTTGAGCTAGCACGTTTCGAGTGACCGCTTTCCATTGGTGGCTACGGCAGCAAAGGGCACAAACCGGAAGCCCATAATTCGATGGGATGGCGAGGTTTTCTAACTGTAAAACCAAAACATTAACGATGACAAACGCCTAACCAGGTTTTCCGTTCCACTGCGCCCCAAACCCCAACTACTGCGTCTTTGCGGATATCTTCGAGTTTGCGTATTGGTTTTGTTCTTTTTGTAGCTGCAAAAGGCGTAAACGGGACCGTACTATTCGTCTTCGTGCCCGATTCAAGAAAGGTTTCGGCCCTTATCCGTAGACCAAAAGGATAGTCGTGGAATATACCGTACTCGTATAGATTCCTGTCGCGAGGTTCGCCACTCCTGGGGAATTCCGAATTTTATTTATTTATTTACGTATGTACGTACGTACATAAATACGTAATTACTTAGATAAGAGCGCTTTCAAAGCAATCTCAATAAGATCTGACTCTGTAACACGAGCGCCGGTTTTCTCGGAACGCCTCAGAGCTTCTCGCTTTAGCTTTGTTTCGAGCGCCCTAGATATCCGGATGGTTTTATTGACTCGGTCGTTTGCTGGCACAAAGTTGGGCACGGCTACGACGCTTGGAATCGCAATCTGTTCCGCTTGGGCAGTAGCATTGCCGGTGATGAATGCGTCCTGCTGGGCATCAAGCGCGGCCTGAGTGTTTTGTTGAATTGCCTCGGTTGGTTTGCCTCGCATCTCAGAACCCCTTTGCCTTAATTTCGGCCATGAGCGCTGCGACTTCGGCTGTAGCTTGTGGATCCTTGCCGATTTCTTCAACGGTGGCGCCGTCGCCAGTGGCTCGGCGGAATGCAACGCGTTCACAAACACGAGAGTCGAGCACGCTTAATCCGTTTTGGCCGAGATAGTCGAGCATGTCGACTGCATCCTTGCCACCGTTCTTTAAACGAGGGTCAAGACGCATCAGCATGACTCGCACGGTCAAGGCAGGGTTGAAGTCTTTTGCCAGTTCAATGACTTCGAGCAGATCCGTCATAGCTGCCGCGTCAAAATTGGAGGCGCCGATAGGCACAATTGCAAGATCACTCAAAAGAAGCGCACTGCGTAAGCCTGCATTGTCCCGGCCACCTGCGTCTGTCACAACAAAATCGTAATTGTTGGCAAGGCGTTTACCTTCGTCAAACACCGCTTTTCCTGCTAGGCAAACGGTCGTCGGGCTTGGGGTCAGTGCCTGGTTATCGCGGCGCCAGGCGGCCCAACTTGCGGCGCTGGCCTGCGGGTCAGCGTCGATTAATAGAACAGGTCCTGATTTCGCCAATGCGGTAGCAATATGGACACTGAGGGTTGTTTTGCCGACGCCGCCCTTGACGTTAACGACACAGATTTTTTTAGCCATTTTGCCTTCTTTAATGTACGTATGTACGTAAATGATTACGTACATATTAAAGCACACACTTCCGCATTTTAAAACACGTCAATACGTACGTACACGCATACGTAAATACATAGACTAGGCGGCCAAAATCAATAAAAACTTGATTGCGAAAAATAACCGACTAGGTTATTGTGATTCAATGGAAAAACGAACACCTCATTGTCACCTGCCGGTGGTCAAAGCTTTGATCAAGGCAGGAAAGGTTCGGATGACACAAAGTGCGATTATAGGCGCGCGTCAGATCGGTTTTGACGAAGACGGAATGCTGAAGGTTGCGCTCGCGCTTACCGCCGATGATTTTTACAAATCGATGACAACACATTCAGATCATCGAATTTGGCAAGATGTGTATCGCCCCAGCACGACGGCCGGCGATGTTTATTTGAAATTGACGGTCGTCGAAGACGTTCTAATTGTGTCTTTCAAGGAGTTATGAAAATGAAATGTCCGGTTTGTGGTGCAGCCGAATTGGTGCGCGATACCCGCGACGTGCCATTCACCTATAAAGGCGAAACGACGATTGTTCCTGACGTAACTGGTGATTACTGCCCGGCCTGTGCGGAGGCCGTAATGGATATGGCGGAATCGACGCGGTTTGGTATCGCGGTGGGCGATTTCATCAAACAGGTGAACGCCTCGATCGTGGATCCTGTTTTTATAGCCACCGTCCGTAAGAAGTTGGCACTCGATCAAAAAGAGGCCGGTGCGATTTTTGGCGGTGGCGTGAATGCGTTTTCTCGATACGAGAACGGAAAGAGCAGGCCTTCGCTTGCCCTAGTTAAACTCTTGAAGGTCCTTGACCGCCACCCTGATTTATTGAATGAGGTTCGGGCGGCTTGATTTTTATACGTATTTACGTACGTAAATACGCTGTTTTCTTCTTCAAATAAGGCGATGGGTTCGTGTAGTTGAATAAGTCAATGGGCAAACCGGAAGGCGCAACGACGTTTCATCAGTAAAAAGTGAACATGTGATGATTTGATGTGATGCCTGGAACGCAGGACATAGCCCAGAAATTAAACCGGCACTACATACCCCGTTGGTGTGCCGCGCGGCCCGCTTCGTTTTGATTATGTCTTGGTGAAGGTTTCGGTGAACCCATGGCCCTTGATAAGGGCCATGATGCCCCCATTTCGACACGCGCTTCTCACTTGATGTCATTCAACTTGGCATTCAATGCTTTTTCCCGCTCGCGTGCACCGGCGTGCGCCGACGCTTCGGCTTCATACTTGGCTACGGCTACGGCAGCGGATTTCTCCGATTCGGTACGTGCATCCTTCTCTGCCGCCAGAGCGTTACGCAATGCCTCAATCTCTTGTTTGAGTTTAGGCATATCAAATAACTGAGCCTCAGCCAGCGTCAGCGCCTTCTGAGCCGCTTCGCGCTCTTGCCGCTCGCGCATTGTTTCCAGTTTCGACTTTTCGATTTCGGCATCGGCCCGCATCTGAGCGGCTGCAACCTGGTTGCCTGCATCGACCTTGATTTGCTCAACGTCAGCCCGCAGCTGCTCAAGCTGCCCCATCAGCGACTGCACCTGCTCCCGAGCGAGCGCCAGGCACTGGTCCGCAACCTCATAAGAAATGGCAGTTTCCGCCGCTTCTTCGGCTATGCGTTCCATATCCAGCTTGCACTCGTCACGAGCCGCCAGTGCGGTCTTTGTCGCTATTTCGACTGCCCGGGCGATTTCCTCAGCAATTAACTGAACGATGCGCGGGTTCACCTCGATGGTCTTTGCTGCCTCAACGGTTGGGTGCTCGGCTTCGTAGCGCCGTTTGTGCAGCGTAATCGTGGTGTTTGAGCCACCAACCATCTGTTGAATGGCTGCGACGGTGACGCTGCGATCTTCGGCGCGGAGTCTGTCGATTGCATCCCGAACTGTTTCATAAGTTGCTTTTGCGATTGCCATGGTTTAATCTCCAATTATGTATTACATCGTAAGATGATCTTACACCATATTACAGTAATAAACAAGGAAATTATTATGAACGCGATGAAACACACTGAAGGCCGTGAAATCTCGACGATGGGTTACTGCCGACACTACCCGACCCTGCTGCTCGTCCCTGAGTCTGTGTCGCTGGCAATTCGGCAGGAGAAAGAAACTGAGGAAGAAGCCTTGAATTGCCAGAAGCTCGACAAAGAAGCCCTCCTTCTCATTCAGGAAAAAGCGGAAGCAGAAAAGACAGCAGCAGAAGCGCCGGACACCATCAATCAATACGTACCCCATACGGTACCGGTATTTCAAGAGGCGGCATGTTTGAAAGCCCTTGAGGCCATCAAGCATGAGGAAAGGAGCCCAAAGATTGCGATGACGCTTGAGCAGGCACTTAAACACGGCGGTTTCCGCCCACTTCTGACACGTAAAATCGACGATACGCTTGTAGACTTTGATGCCCTCGAAGTTGAGATGCCGAACTTCTCCGAGGCGCTCGACATGCTGCGTGGTGAATTGCTGATTGCTACCCGCCAGCCGCCCGAAGAATTCCGCATTGAGCCTCTGCTTCTGGATGGCCCGCCAGGCATTGGCAAAACCAGATTTGCCCGCGCGGTTGCGCGCATTCTGAACGTGGGGTTTTCCAACGTCTCGCTCGGCACCGTTACGGGTGGATTTGAGTTGGCTGGGCTCTCGCAAGGGTGGGGCACATCACGCCCTGGACGAATTGCATCAGTGCTTGCCGATACGCCGTTGAGCGCTTGCCCCGTGCTATTACTCGATGAAATTGACAAGATCAACGGCGACTTCCGGCACGATCCGACGCCCGTCCTGCTTGACCTTCTCGAACGGGACAGTGCCCGGCGTTTTCGTGATGAATGCCTGGGCGTTGAGATCGACGCGTCCCGCATGATCATCTT
>JADZAO010000069.1 GCA_020852535.1 Paracoccaceae bacterium
ACGGGAACCGCAAAAGCCTCCTGCCTCACCGGACGAAAGTTATATCCTAACGCTCAAAACATCAGGCACAAAAAGCGAGACAGACTTTCCCCAATACCTTAACGTTTTTCAATCCTTACAATCACTCAGATGTCATAAAGAGCACAACAACACCCACCCTCACGCGAGTTTCCGATCTTGGCCTGAACCAAACCGAAATCCACATTGACGACGTGCTCTTATTACCGCTCAAAGGACCAAACGGCCTGCCTCTTAAGGAATCAGGACAAGATGATCCTAGCGCTGACGATCACTCACCGCCAACGTAGCTTCCTCTTCTTCAGTCGATTGCCGCGCCCACATCGCCGCATAGCGCCCGCTATTTTCTAGCAACTCATCATGCGTCCCGCGCTCGACAATCACCCCTGCCTCCAGAACGACAATTAGGTCCGCATCCGCAATCGTCGACAAACGGTGCGCAATGGTGATCACCGTCCGCCCCTGCCCCATCTCCCACAGACTGTCTTGGATATCGCGCTCAGTTTGGGTGTCCAGCGCACTAGTCGCCTCATCCAAAATCAAAATGGACGGATTTTTTAGCAGCGTCCGTGCAATGCCAACCCGCTGTTTTTCGCCGCCCGACAGCTTCAACCCGCGCTCGCCAACCTTGGTCTCATAGCCTTCAGGCAACGAAACAATGAAATCATGTATCTTCGCTGCCCGCGCCGCCGCTTGAATCTCGGACTGACTTGCACCCTCACGCCCATAAGCAATGTTATAAAAAACCGTATCGTTAAATAGCACCGTATCCTGCGGCACGATCC
The DNA here is from genome assembly GCA_020852535.1 of Paracoccaceae bacterium. Lineage (GTDB taxonomy): Bacteria > Pseudomonadota > Alphaproteobacteria > Rhodobacterales > Rhodobacteraceae > Paragemmobacter. The sequence goes on from JADZAO010000069.1 coordinate 804, forward strand.
CGATCTCTGCATGCAGGCTCGTCTGCGTCACATCCCGCACATCCTGCCCATCGATCCGGACGGCCCCGCCCGTGACGTCATAGAACCGGAATAAAAGCCGCGCGATAGTCGACTTACCAGAACCGCTCGGCCCAACCAGTGCGACCCGCTGACCAGCGGCCACCGACAGCGAAATCCCCTTAAGGATCGGCCGCGCCTCATCATATCCGAAATGCACGTCCTCGAATTCGACCGCCCCACCACGTAGAATTAAAGGCTTCGCATCCGGCGCATCGACCACCTCGGCAGGCTGAGACAACAGGCCAAACATCTCACCCATATCCACTAACGCCTGCCGGATCTCACGATACACCGTGCCAAGGAAGTTCAACGGCATAGTAATTTGAATCATATAGGCATTGACCATAACGAAATCGCCCACGGTAAGCTTGCCCGCTTCAACCCCCTGTGCCGCCATCACCATAACAACCACTAGACCCGTAGTGATCAAGAACGCCTGCCCGCCGTTCAGGAACGATAGCGATTGCCCAGTCTTCACGGCAGCCGTTTCATACCGCGCCATTGATACGTCATAGCGTGCGGCTTCTCGCTTCTCGGCGTTAAAATATTTTACCGTCTCGTAGTTAAGAAGCGAATCTATGGCTTTCTGGTTCGCATCCGTGTCCTGATTATTCATCTCGCGTCGAATCTTCACCCGCCATTCGGTCACACGAAACGTAAAGATCACATAGATAGTGATCACCACGATCACAACCACCGCATATTTCCAGCCAAACACCACCGCAAAGATGGCAGCGACCATCCCCAACTCCAGTATCAGCGGCCCGATCGAAAATATCATGAAGCGCAGCAGGAAATCGACGCCTTTAACTCCCCGTTCAATGATCCGACTGAGCCCACCCGTCTTGCGCGTGATATGATAGCGCATGGATAGCGCATGGATATGCTCGAAAGTCTCCAAGGCCAACTTGCGCAGCGCCCGCTGTCCGACCCGCACGAAGATTGCGTCACGCAACTCCTGAAATGCCGTATTTCCCAACCGCGCAAGTCCGTAAGCAACCGTCAAGCCCACCGACGTCAATCCGATTAGCACTGCCCCAGTGGGCTTATCGCCCGCCAAAACATTCACCGCTTCCTTGTAAAAAAACGGGGTCGATACCGAGATGATCTTCGCCAGCACTAGCATCACCAGCGAAATCACCACCCTCCGTTTCACCCAACTCTCGCCCTTGGGCCACAAATAGGGCAGCACCCTGCGAATAGTTTGCAACCCTTTTGAGGGTTTTTCCTCGGTCGTAATAGTAATACGGCGCATAAGCAGAGCTCCTCTTACCGCCCTACCTATGCCTTTGACCAAGTTTTGAACAGTGCGTCCAAGACACCGCCACACGTATGATCAAACACATCCTGTCAAACATTAATCAGCCCGCCCCCACTGCGCATCGTCAAAATAAAGCGGCACAAGCGACCCCACCATACCGCGCTTAGCTCATCAACCTGCATTTTGATCAAACAGCCATCGAACTAAGAAGCATTTTCCCACGCTCTTCTTTCATTTGACATCAAATCCCATTACCACAAGAAAATTCAATCCCCGCAAAAGAAAGCCGTCCCGATGACCACGTTTCGCTCTGTATGTGTCTTCTGCGGCTCACGGTCCGGCACCGATCCCGCCCATGCATCCGAAGCCCGCGCGCTCGGTCGAACCATCGCCGAAAACGGTTGGCGTCTAGTCTATGGTGCAGGCGATGTCGGCCTGATGGGCGAAACTGCTCGCGCCACCATCACCGCAGGTGCCGCACCGATGGGCGTAATCCCAACCCACCTCCTCAACCGAGAAAAGGGCAAGCGTGAGCTTTCGCAACTTGTCATCACCGAAAATATGCACGAGCGAAAGAAGGTCATGTTCATGAACTCCGACGCCATCGTGGTGCTACCGGGTGGTGCTGGATCGCTAGACGAATTCTTTGAGGTGCTGACATGGCGCCAAATCGGCTTACATACAAAGCCAATCTTCCTACTGAACACCAACGGTTACTGGAACCCGCTCCTCGCGCTATTGGAGCACATCATCGCCCAAGGTTTCGCAGAAAATTCATTACGCGACTTCTACAGCGTAGTAGCAGACACTCCGTCGCTCGCCACCGCACTTCGCACCGCCCTATCCTGACGTAAGCGTTTGAAACTATAAACCATCAGTCCCGCCCAAATAGGCCTTGCGCAACAGCCACGACAATTTTTCCGTGATCTAGATTTCCAAAAACACCCAATCTCACGACCATCGTCCCCTTTGGAACAACTGTGCCAGATTGTGACACCCTACGCGGTGCCATATGTACCTTGCCGCACCAGCCCATTTCGGGCATGATCAAGGAAACAAAGAAAGGCTTGTTCTAATGGACTACGCAAAATCCAAAGCGATCAAAGCCGACAAAAACCGCCCACCGCACGCGGAGCACAACGCCAAGGGCACCACAAAAAACCCATTCGGCCAACAACGGCCCAAGGCGGAACTAATCGCTCGCATGAAAGCCGCCGTCGAAGCAAAAAAAGCCAATAAAGAAAACTAGATTACCTTGACGTTAATTTTCGATTGAATGACGATAATGGTAATATGCACACATATATATTGTGTCCATCTTGAAGATCATTAAACGTCAAAAAACCTAACATAGGTTAATTTAAACAGAACCGCCGCGAGCCGCAAAAAAAAAATCTCTTTCTGATAGGTTTGAGCAGAAAGAGAAAGAGAACACGGAATTGGCTCTAGACCATCCCTTGGACTTGACCTTACTTGACGCGATGCGTAATCCTCAATGGCATGGGCCTGTAGCTCAATGGTTAGAGCAGGGCGCTCATAACGCCTTGGCTGGGGGTTCGAGTCCCTCCGGGCCTACCATGCCCCAATCCAATAGCGAAAGACCTGCAAAGGTGGGCGCAGAACTTTGTCTTTCGACTAAACTAGCAATTACCTGCCTCTCAACAAGGTTGAACTGCTCTATACAATAAATGAAGAGGTCGGCGAAGGTCGAAAGAGCGCAGAATGAGCTTCTGGTCAAGGATCACTTTCACCTCCTGCAACGTGCGACCAATCGCGCCCCGAAAATGAAGTTGAGTTCCACGGCACATAAAGTGCATTTCATTCAACATATGCCGATTATTTTTCACTATCTTCTCACGCAATATGACAGCATACAAAGGGAAATCCAATTCAGGAGCCGCCGCCATGAGCCTTGACACCTCTAAGCTCGAAGAAAAAGACGCACCCGATCTGGCGCGGTTTGACTGGGAAGACCCATTCCGCCTGAACGAGCAGTTAACCGAGGAAGAACGGATGTTGCGCGACGGGGCACGGGCCTATGCGCAAGAAAAGCTGCAGCCACGCATCATCAAGGCCTATCGCGACGAAGAAACAGATCCCGCAATCTTCCGTGAAATGGGCGAGATGGGACTGTTGGGCGTCACCTTACCGGAAGAATACGGCGGGCTGGGTGCGTCCTATGTGGCCTACGGGTTAATCGCGCGTGAGGTTGAGCGGGTCGACAGCGGTTATCGCAGCATGATGTCGGTACAGTCGAGCCTCGTCATGTATCCGATCTACGCATATGGCAGCGAGGCCCAGCGGTGGAAGTTTCTACCTAAACTCGCCAGCGGCGAGTGGATTGGCTGCTTTGGCCTGACTGAACCCGATGCGGGGTCTGACCCTGCAGGAATGAAGACAACTGCAAAGAAAACCTCCAACGGCTATGTGCTAAACGGCACGAAGATGTGGATTTCCAACGCGCCTATCGCGAATGTCTTCGTAGTTTGGGCAAGGTCAGAAGCGCATGACGGTAAAATCAAGGGCTTCTTGCTGGAAAAGGGCATGAAAGGGCTTTCGGCGCCCAAAATGGGAGGGAAATTGTCGCTTCGGGCATCAATCACCGGCGAGATCGTGATGAAGGATGTAGAAATTGGCGAAGACGCGCTGCTTGCTCATGTCGAAGGACTGAAGGGTCCGTTCGGCTGTCTGAATCGCGCCCGTTACGGCATTTCATGGGGTGTGATAGGGGCAGCAGAGTTCTGCATGCACGCGGCCCGCCAATACGGGCTGGATCGCAAGCAGTTTGGCAAACCGCTAGCTGGCACCCAGCTTTACCAGCTGAAGCTTGCCAATATGTTGACCGAAATCAGCCTTGGCTTACAAGCTTCACTCCGCGTGGGGCGCTTACTAGACAAAGCAAATGCTGCACCCGAAATGATTTCGATCATCAAGCGTAACAACTGTGGCAAAGCGCTGGAAGCAGCACGTTGGGCGCGGGACATGCATGGCGGAAACGGTATTCAAGAAGATTACCAAATCATGCGCCATATGATGAACCTCGAAACCGTTAACACCTACGAGGGTACGCATGACGTGCATGCATTAATCCTCGGTCGGGAGATAACAGGGATTCAGGCATTCTTCTGACCAAACATCAGGATTTAAAGCAAGCTCCGTACCGAAAAATAACACCTTTTCCCGTGTATGACCAATCAATCGCAGATTACGCGGTCGATTGGCAGCCACATGAAATCTACGTCAAAAATCGGCTACGACACAATACGTCGCTTTTGCTCGTGACCTCCAGCCGTACAGGCATAAACAACACCTACCTCTTTCGATATAGAATTCCTCTCCTGAGTAGAATCGTAGAGCGCATATAAAATGCCTTGCCAGAGTGTACTGGCAAGGCATCAAAGAGGTGCGAATAAAAGCGTGCCGCGCCGTTACATGCGAGCAGCGACGGCTTCCCAGTTAACCAGCTTTTCAAGGAAATTTGTTAGATAAGCAGGGCGCTTGTTGCGAAAGTCGATATAATAGGAATGCTCCCACACGTCGCAACCCAGCAAGGCTGTCTGGCCAAAACAGAGCGGGTTCACGCCATTCTCAGTCTTGGTGATTTTTAGTGCACCAGAGGCATCCTTAACCAGCCATACCCAACCCGAACCAAATTGACCCACACCAGCGGCAGCGAAGTCTTCCTTGAACTTGGCGACCGACCCGAACGAGTCAGTTAAAGCGTTTTTCAAAACACCCGGAATAGCCTTATTTTCACCTGGTCCCATAACTTGCCAAAACAAGTTGTGGTTCCAGTGTTGGCTAGCATTGTTGAAAATGCCGTTCTGCGCCACGACGCCTGATTGGTAGGTACCACGTACAATGTCTTCAAGCGACTTCATTTCCCACTCGGTACCTGCAATCAACTTGTTGCCATTGTCGACATAGGCCTTGTGATGCAGATCGTGGTGATATTCCAGCGTCTCACGCGACATACCAAAGGGAGCTAAGGCGTCGTGAGAATAGGGCAGATCAGGAAGGGTAAAGGCCATTGAAGTTCTCCATGTTAGGCGGAATTTCTTACACAGCAATAAGGCTACAAGCCGAACCGAGGTCAACCCTTTGTGAAGTCTTTAGCAGTGATCATAAACCACTGCGCCCATCTTACGAACCTTAAGTGTCACATTCTTCATCTCTGCAACCGATACAATCGAGAAAATTGTGACAAAATAGGCGACAAAGTGCAGCGTCCTCCTCAAATGCGTCACTTTCCCGTTTCCTAGACTTTTTCATCGACCCCAAAACGATTACATGGGCAACGACAGCGCGTTTGCGCGGGACAAGACAAAAACGGGTCACAGATGGACAACTGGCAATTCTGGCTCGTAGCCGCAGTGATGGGTATAGCTGTCGCGGCAAGCCTCTTACGGGCTTTTCTTCGC
>JADZAO010000070.1 GCA_020852535.1 Paracoccaceae bacterium
GACGTCTAGCAACAAAAGCGCCCAAGACAGTTTTGATATCAAGCATCTTTACTTCCCATAACACAAAAGCAATTGCGCGAATGCGCAGCTTTAAACGGTTCAGCCAAAACGTCGAAGTTCACATCAAACTTTGACCTTTTGCGGTAAGTTTACAACAGGACAGATAAAACGACAGACAAAACTATCAAGCAGACTTTACTCATGTTTGGCAAAGCTCGCAATCACACCCATAACAAGCGCATTCTTGAGACAAGAATTCACATAATTATCCTGAAAAAAGAGAAGGCTATGATCAAAAATTAAAACAATAAAGTCAAAAACCGGCAAATTCAAAACATCAAAGGCTTCTTCAACATGTAACCCCATGTCGACAAAGCCGTTTACTACCAAATATCCAGCAGCTAGACGACCACTATCTCAATGAGATCAGATCAAAAAACAAATTATTTTTAGCCTGAACAACAGCTGCTGCCATACCGAGAGAATTACCCGCGTAGCGCAAGGGTTATATTACGGCTTTAGAAATACCCCCCGCGATGATCGACCAGCCAAGCGAGGGTTCGTAACGATCGACAATCTGCCCCTGATCATCAAGCCGCAATAGATGCGCCCAACCGTTGTCAAACAACGCCCGAAGCTCGTCATGACGAGCAAAAATAGCTGTGATCGCTTCAGCCGGAGCTTCGACCACAGCGGTCAAACGCAATGGCTCGTGCTGAAAACTTTGCCCGTCATGCACCGATTGCCACGGCAGGCCAACACGCGGCGGGCCACTATGACCCTCAAGCACACCAAAGCCGCCTACCACGTTGTGCAGCAGCTTGTTCCCCCCACCAAAAGCATGCGGGGCCACGACCGAACCATAATATTGTAGACTAATCCAGATTGCCACCACGACCGGCGCAGTCAGGATTAGTTCCAGCGTGCCAAAGCCCGGATCCTGTCGCCAATCGTAGCTATGCAAAAAGGCTCTGCCCCCAAAATCGCGCCCTGCGGTGCGATTGCGCGGTGCGACAATAAAGGCCGAGCAACCGGCCGGCCCCCACTCAGGACGAGTCTCAGCCCAATTCCGACCCCTCCATATAAGGCTTTTCCCCTTAGCGCCCGACCTTGGCAACCGTACCGCCCGTTCGGCCCGTGCAAGTACGGCAGCGGCGTCGAGCCAACCACGCACAGCAGACAAATCACCGACCGTGTCGTAAAGTGTGACATCATCGGAGACCGTATCATGCAAGCCAGCAATGAAACGCGTCGCTTCGGGGATATGGATCCCATGCCCCACCAGACCGCTGCGCACCTCAGGGTCGTTAAGCAACAGAGCAAGCACACGGGCGCTGACCTCACCGGTACGGCCACCGCAAGCACCGCAATTTAGCACGCTCTGGTGGGGGTTATTCACTACATCAGCCCCATGCCCGACCAGCAGCACAACCGGCGCAAATCCTGACCGTAACGACATAGCCCCAAGCACTGCCGCCGCCGTGGCAACCTTTGCGGCGAGATCACTGCCCACGATCATGGGGGCGGGTTCCGGTACAGCAGAACCTGCACGCAAACCAAGCGCATCAAGTACCAGTTTTACAGCATAAAGCAGACCCAACGCCTCGACAAAGGCAAAGGAAAACACCGCTGCCTGCCGAAACCGTCCCCACACCCGCTTAGCGCGTACCATGATCCGGGCGGCCTCTTCCACCTCGGGCGCGACATTGGTGGCCGAATGCAGCCTCGCACACATCAAGACAGGTAAATGATCTTCAGCCTCGACCGAACCAAAGGAACGGTGCGCCAACGGCAGGCCAAAAAAGCCTGCAAAACCGATAGTCTCAATTCCGTCATCCAGCGACTCCAGCGCACGGCGGAACACCTCCGACCGAACATCGATGCATAAGACCACCTGCAACTTAAGCGCACCCCGGTTTAAAGAGACAGGTGAGGCAAAGAGTTCGGTCAGCCTACGCTGCCCTGCCCGCTCGACCGCCGCCTGCAAAACCGCGTCAATTAGTGCATCCTGCCCCGTGCTCTCGGGGGCACTATAGGCAGCAACAGCATCGCTCCAGCGTGCGACTATATCCTTACCATATTTAGCAAAGAGCGCCTCTTCCCAAACAAGCCGGATCGCCAACAGATCGGTCAGCACATCATCTGACTCTCCCTTGATCTCTGCCTTCCAAAGCTGCCAACGGGCCAACTGCGCCCAGCCACCAAGGCGGTGCAACAGAGCATGGAAGTAGATTTCGGCGCCTGATGGCTCGATTCCCAAAGCGCCAACAACCCGCGCCACCGCCGCCCATGCATCATCAGGCGCGTCCGCCACATGTTTTGAAAAACCCGAGAGGCCAGCGATTTTGGGGCCGAGGTCTTGCGTTGCAAATTGCAACCAGCCTTCGTAAAAACCGTCCGCGCCCGAAAACGGCCATATTGCCTGTCCTTGGTCAAAACGGGCAGCCGCATAAATGCCGATCCGATCAAGCAAGATGGCGTTCCAATCAATCCCCGAAACCTCTGCGGCCAGATCAGCCACCGTGGGGACAGGTGCGCTAGCCACCCCTTCATTTGACAATGCGGCCATCACGACCCTAGTCGTAATATCACCGCTTGCAGCGGCAGCGATATCAGCAGACGTAATCCGCGACGCCGCCAATTCTGCAGCAAAATGCGCCCGTGGCAGGGTCAACCGCAAACCACCCACCCGCGCCATCCGCTCGGACGTTTGAGCCAACCCCATACCCGACTGTCCGAGGAAAGGATTGACCGCAACCGTGGCCGACAACGGAAAAGCCGGAGGGATTGCCTTGGCCGCAGAGCGAGAAGCGCGGATAATTTCCACAAGCGAGCTGGTTAAGTTGTCACGATTCTTGGCCAGCATGATGCTCTCCTCTGTGCTCAGGTTCACAGAAAAAAACCTTAAGCAAACGGTCAAAGACCGCATTGGCATAAAGTCCGTTGGCGAGATGCACGCGCAGGCGGCAAGCGACAGGGTGCTGCGACCAGAGTGGTAACATGACCTGGGCCAACGCCAGCGCACCAAAACTTGCCAGTGCCAGCACGATCAGCACCCATTCCAACAGACCAGGTACGGGAGTGGCGGGCAATGTATCACGGGTTAGCGCCTCGACTCCGATTTGCAGCCCAAAGTAACTGATAGCGGCCAGTCCAGACTGAACCATCACACGCAACATCAGCACACGGGGAGCGGCATCAGCCAGACCTTGTGCAATCAAATAGGCAACTCCGAAGATCAGTATAGCTCCCAGCGCAAGCGCCAATGGCGACTTACCCGACAGACCAAAGACAAAACCAACAACAGCATAAATCGCTAGGGCCAATGCAAAAGCGCACAGCACCGCCCACACCGAGGGCACGGCCATCGGACCGGGGCGGGATAGAACACGTCCCTCGTTCACCGCCGAACCTGAAGCAAGGAAGGCATGCGCCTTATAAAGTGAATGAGCCACGATATGCAAAAGCGCCAACGGAAAGAGTGCCAGACCACATTGCATGATCATGAAACCCATTTGCGCGATAGTCGACCATGCCAGCGCCGTCTTAACAGTAGTCTGTGTCAGCATCACCAGACTAGCCACCAGCGCGGTAAAGCCACCCGCCGCAGCCAATACAGCCAACACGATAGGAGCGGTAAGCATCACATCAGCTAGACGGATCAGCAAAAAGCCCCCCGCATTGACCGCTCCGGCATGCATCAGCGCCGAGACTGGCGTGGGCGTCTCTATCATCTCGACCAGCCAGCCATGTAGCGGGAAAATCGCCGATTTAAGTACAGAAGCCAACGCGAGCAGACCTGCCGCCAGCATGGCCCAAGGCCCGACCGCAGTGGCATTCAGCCTAGCAATGTCGCCGGTACCAAAAGCCGCGACCAGCACGACCGAGGCGGAGATGACCGAGGCAACGCCCAGTCGGGCAATAATCGCCTTCTTCCGTGCCGCCCGCTGAGCCTGCACGCGATCATAATAAAAGAGCAAAAGCTTATGTAGGCCCAAAGCCACGCCAACCCATGCCACCACCAGCTGGCCAAGGTTACCCGCTGTCACCAGCAGCATCACCGCCGCCAGCACCAGTACCATCCATCCCATAAAGGCGCCCTGCCGCGGCTCGCCATCCAGATAGATCGCCGAATAGCGCAGCACGACCCAGCCGACAAAGCTGACTAATAAAAGCATGATCACGCTAACACTGTCGAGCCTAACCGAAAACCCAACGCCCCCGACATCGACCAACGTAAAAGTGGAGATCCCATACTTCCATAAGAGAAAGGCCCCCAAAACCGCCACCACCATTCCGGCCACTGCTGCGGCCTCGACTGCAATGAGAGTGTTACGCGGACGAAAACCCGGTCCAATAAAAGCCACCGCAGCGGCGAGGCAAAGGAGACAAGGGGCGAGGTAAAGAATGACTGGCAACATGGTTCGTCCTTTCGGTTCAAGCAACCGATTAACTAGCACCCGCCCAAAACGATAAAAAATACATTGTTTATTAAAATAAGTTCTTTAAAATAGAACGATGGAATTGAACTACCACCACCTCCGTTATTTCCGCGCCGTCGCACTTGAAGGAAATCTAACCCGCGCGGCGGCACATCTGAATCTGTCACAATCGGCTCTTTCGATACAGGTCCGCGCACTCGAAGACCGCCTTGGCCATCCACTCTTCGAAAGAATCGGCAGGCGGCTAGAGTTGACCGAAGCAGGCCGCATCGCGCTCGACCATGCCGAGACAATTTTCAAGACAGGCGACGAGCTTATAGCAACCTTGCGCCAAACCGGACGCGCACGCCGCGCCATCCGCGTTGGAGCACTAGCCACCCTATCGCGGAACTTCCAACTGGCATTTTTGCGCCCGTTGCTGAACCGCTCAGATACAGAAATAGTACTTCGTTCTGCCGGCATGGCAGAACTTCTGCGCGGTCTAGAAGGGTTAGCACTCGACGTGGTCCTTACCAACGAACCCGTGCCCCGCGATGCCGCGACGCCCTTTCTGACCAAGCGCATCGCGGGCCAGCCCGTCAGCCTAATTGGCGTTCCCGAACGAGGCAAAGCAGGCGAAGACCTAGGCACCCTTATAACTCGTGAACCACTGATCCTACCCACCGCGGAAAGCGGGCTGCGGGCGGCGTTCGAGAGCCTCATCTCGCAATATGACATCGTGCCTCAGATTGCGGCCGAGGTGGATGATATCGCGATGATGCGCCTCTTGGCACGCGAAGGCGCGGGACTGGCACTGCTGCCGCCCATCGCTGTAACAGACGAATTGACGGCAGGGATCCTTGTCGAACATGCACGACTCGAAAAAGTAATTGAAAGCTTTTATGCCATTACCCTAACCCGCCGCTTTCCTAATCCGCTGGTCGCAGAACTTCTGCACAGCTAAGGGCTCTCAAAGGATCCCCGGCGGATTTTCGTTTTTCTCTCTTGCACCCTGTCAGAGGCCAAGCTAATTGCCCCTCACTGAAAGTGTGGCCCGTTCGTCTATCGGTTAGGACATCTGGTTTTCAACCAGGTAAGAGGGGTTCGACTCCCCTACGGGCTGCCAAAAATCCAAACAAACCTCATAGACATAAAAACACTTGCAGGACGACTTTGTTCTACAGTGCCTCATATTATCAAACCCATTAGCACACTAATGGAGTTACTCTCCACAGAGTGGGTAGATTTTGAGCTAATTTAAGGTGTTGTCTTCACCTGCTAAATAGCCTCGTTCATACTTAAAAGACCGCTAGGGGCGCTCAATAAAATTTTAATAGAATGGCCCTTTACCGTCCATCGAGATCTAGGTACCGCCCCATTTCAGCCAGTCAATACAGCCAAAGAACATGACCTTTAATCTGTGTTCATGATTTCAAGTGCGCCCAACTTGTAGATCACCCTGTTCAGGTCATCAACGCAAACATCTGCGTCAATTCCCCTACAGTATAACACATGCCTACCCCATATGTTCGCAATTCAAAAACTCACCTACAAAATCCCCATCAAGCTCGGACACACCATTGGCTCGAACTGCCTACCCACCAAAGCGTTCATCTCTCGACATTGTGGAAGATACGGTCCGTTATAGAATAAAAAGCCACATCAGACTCCTTTCGTTACGCTCCGACATAGAGAGGTAAACAGCCACCGTTTAGGGCACGACTGGACGCGTCCCCGCATATCCGCTAACCCCGTCTCATGCCCCGCTACGCCATCAACATCGAATATGACGGCACGCCCTTCAACGGCTGGCAGCGCCAATATGGCGGCCAACCAACCGTACAGGCCTCGATTGAGGCGGCTCTGGCAGAACTCGAACCCGGCCCCCACACCATCGCCGCTGCAGGCCGCACCGATACGGGTGTGCACGCTACCGGACAGGTCGCCACAGTCGACCTCGCAAAAGACTGGGACCCATTCCGCTTGCAAGGGGCGTTGAACTACCACCTGCGCCTCACACCAATTTCCATCCTTCGCGTCGTCATCGTCGCTCCCGAATTTCACGCCCGTTTCTCAGCTATCGAACGCCGCTATCTCTTTCGCATTGTCGCCCGCCGTGCGCCCATGGCACTCGACAAGAACCGCGTCTGGCAAGTAATCGATCCGCTCGACCTGACCTCGATGCAGCAAGGCGCTGCCCACCTGATCGGCAAACACGACTTCACGACCTTTCGCTCCTCACTTTGTCAGGCGATCAGTCCGGTCAAGACGCTGAACGAACTCACCATCACCGAAACTCCCCTCCCCATCGGCACCGAATACCGTTTCACCCTGCGTGCCCGTTCCTTCCTGCACAATCAGGTTCGCTCCATCGTCGGCACGCTACACCGCGTTGGCACTGGCGGCTGGCCACCTTCCCGCGTAGCCGAAGCCCTCGCAGCCCGCGACCGCGCGGCCTGCGGTCCCGTCTCCCCGCCACAGGGCCTCTACCTCACCGGCATCGGTTACGAGCAAGACCCCTTTGCCTGACCGCTTCTCTTTGTCTCAAATATCCAAAGGGAACGAAGCAGTAGCCGACAGAGGTAAAGCAAGAGACGGCAAACAAACATCACGGCATGCCCCCCAACAGACGGAAAGCATCGGTGATGTTTTTTTTTTGCAAAGCTCATTGCAAGACGCCTAAACTAGGGTCACCACGAACCTAGACATCATCCAGATTAAAACCGGATCAGCCCACCAATTCGCCCCGAAGCGCTCGATCCATTAACACAACCGTCTCTTCTACACCGTAAAGCGCCACAAATCCGCCAAAACGCGGCCCATCTGATGCACCCAGTAGCACTTCGTAGAGTGCTTTGAACCAGTCACGCAGCGGCTCAAACCCGTGCTTTCTACCCACGGCAAAGACCATCGACTGCAACGCCTCGTCGTCCAGCCCGCCCTCCCAAGCGACCAGTTGCGCGCGCATGTCTTCCATCGCTGCCCGTTCCATATCGGTCGGCAAACGAAATGACCGTGTAGGTGCGACCTTGTCGGCAAAGTACCGCACAGCAAAACTGGCCGCCGCGTCAAGATCAGGATTTCTTTCCGGCGAAGCTTTTGGTGCATAACGTCGGATGAAGTTCCACAAACCCTTGGCATCCTTGGCCCCTGCCACGCTCGCCAAATTGAGCAGCATTGAAAAGGCCACCGCCATCTTCGATTCTGGCGGATTGCCACCATGAATATGCCAGACAGGATTATTTACCTGCGCATCAACATCCTGCGTCGGATAAGCTCTCAACTGCTGGTGATATTCGTCCACCGCTCGCGGAATCACGTCAAAATGCATCCTCTTTGCCGTCTTGGGCTTTTGATACATAAAATAAGACAGGCTCTCGGTCGCGGCATAAGTCAGCCATTCATCAATAGTCAGCCCATTGCCTTTAGACTTAGATATCTTCTGCCCTTGATCGTCGAGGAAAAGCTCATAGGCCATATGATTTGGCTTCCGCCCGCCCAAAACTTCACAAATGCCATCATATATCGGCGTGTTTGTGCTATGGTCCTTACCATACATCTCGAAGTCCACACCCAGCGCTGCCCAACGTGCACCTAAATCAGGCTTCCACTGCAGCTTCACATTGCCGCCCGTAACCGGCAGCGTCCATTCACGGCCATCCTCATCATCGAAGGTGATTATGCCATCCTTGGCATTCACATCTTTCATCGGCACATAGAGCACACGCCCCGTTTCAGGATGGATAGGCAGGAACGCGGAATATGTCTTCTGCCGCTCGTCCCGCAGGCTTGCCAGCATGATAGCCATAATCGCGTCATAACGCTCTGCCGCCAGCCTGAGCGTATCATCGAACTTGCCCGACTTATAAAATTCGGTGGCTGATATGAACTCGTATTCGAACCCAAAGGTATCGAGAAAACGCCTTAGCATGGCATTGTTATGCGCACCAAAGCTGTCAAACTTACCATAGGGATCCGGCACGCTGGTCAGGGGCTTTTGCATATGTTGGCGCAGCATGTCTTGCTGCGGCACATTCTCTGGCACCTTTCGCATTCCGTCGACATCATCAGAAAAACAGATCAACCTCGTAGGAATATCAGAAATCACCTCAAAGGCACGACGGATCATCGTCGTCCGCGCCACCTCACCGAATGTACCAATATGGGGCAGACCCGAGGGACCATACCCTGTTTCAAACAACACATAGCCCTTTTCCGGCGCCTTTTTTTCGTAGCGTTTCAGGATGGCACGGGCCTCTTCAAAAGGCCAAGCATTCGATTTCATCGCAGCATCACGCAAGACAGCCATCGTCCACATCCTATTCCAGCACGGAGGACCGCGCCTTTGAAAAACATTGCGTCCGTCTATTGCTGCCCCTGCCCCACGTCAATAAATCTAAGAGTCAATCTATAAGGAATCCTGTCTGTGTCCGAATCCTCGCCCATGTCGCCCCAAGACGCCCTAATCGCCGTGATGGTTGCCTGTTCGGCATCCGACGAAAACATGCGCACCGCAGAACTCGTGGCGATTCAGCGCATGGTCAACCATATGCCAGTCTTCGCAGGCTACGACCTCGACCGCATCAGCCGCATCAGCCAGATAGTCTTCGACCTCTTCGAAGAAGAAGATGGCCTCGACGCCCTTTTTGGCCTGATACGCAACGCCCTGCCCGAGCGCCTCAACGAAACCGCTTATGCGCTGGCCTGCGATGTGGTCACCGCAGACGGCAAACATAACGAAGTAGAACTACGCATGCTCGAAGAGATGCGCGAGGAGCTCAGCATCGACCGCCTCCACGCTGCCGCCATCGAATGGGGCACACGCGTGCGCCACATGACACCCTAAGACTTATCCCCACAAAAGTGGAGTCTCCCTTAGAAAAAGAAAGCTCTTCTGAACGCATCTGCACGGGGTCCGCTTGGCAAAAACTAGGGCCGCCAATTCCCCCGCGCCCTTATTTCACTCGACGACGAACCATCCATCGGCAAGTTCACGAAACACCAAGCCGGCGCACCTCGTAACCGCAAGGCCTCGCCCCGTCCAACCCGCTCACCGCTGAACACCCGCGCGGCCTTACTCGTTCGCCCACGCACGCTCCAACCGGGTCGCGCCAACACGCCCACAGGGACACGCCACAAAATTTCCTGCCAGCGCTCCCAACGATGAAACTGCACAAGGTTATCCGCCCCCATCAGCCAAACGAAACGCACGCCGGGATACAGCGCCTGCAACTGCGCCAGCGTATCCACCGTCCGCACCGTGCCAAGTCGTACCTCCAGATCAGTCACCACCACACGCGGATCACGCATCAACAAACGCGCACGCGCCATGCGATCGACCGAAGGCGCAGGCACATGCTCTTTCAACGGATTTCCAGATGACACGAGCCACCACACACGATTCAGCCTCATCCGCTTCAGCGCCTCGCGGGTGATATGCACATGCCCCCGATGCGCCGGATCAAAGGATCCGCCGAGCAACCCGATAACCATCCCCTTACAGGCTTTTGGAAACCCTGTCCGCACCCGCGTTCTCCCCGCCTACAGCGATAAAACCCGAACCACCCCACGTTGCCCTTGTCCAGCATTATCGCTACATACACACCAACCCAAGAAGCGATTAGGAGCGGCACGATGACCTCGTATCAATACGTCTATCATATGGAGGGCGTTTCCAAAACCTATCCCGGCGGAAAAAAGTGCTTCGAAAACATTAATTTAAACTTCCTACCAGGCGTCAAGATTGGCGTCGTCGGCATCAACGGCTCGGGTAAATCCTCTCTCTTGCGGATCATGGCAGGTCAAGACACCGATTTCAAAGGCGAGGCTTGGGCCGCTAAGGGCACAAAAGTCGGTTATCTTTCACAAGAACCCTACCTTGATCCCACGCTCGACGTGAAGAGCAACGTGATGCTCGGCGTTGCAAAGCAAAAGGCAATTCTCGACCGCTACAACGAACTTGCCATAAACTACGCTGACGAAACCGCCGACGAGATGGCACAACTACAAGACCAAATCGACGCTGAGAACCTCTGGGAGCTCGAAGCCACGGTGGGCGTTGCGATGGACGCCCTGCGCTGCCCGCCGGATGACGCCGATGTCGAAAGCTTATCGGGGGGTGAGCGTCGCCGCGTGGCACTGTGCAAGCTGCTGCTCGAAAAGCCCGACATGTTGCTCTTAGACGAACCGACCAACCACTTAGATGCGGAATCGATTGCTTGGCTGCAAAAGCATCTAATCAACTACAAAGGAACAATCCTGATCGTCACCCACGACCGCTATTTCCTTGACGACATCACATCGTGGATTCTGGAACTGGACCGCGGGCGCGGCATTCCATACGAGGGCAATTATTCTGCATGGCTCGACCAAAAAGCCAAACGCATGCAGCAGGAAGCCCGCGAGGACAAGTCCAAGCAAAAATCACTCGAAAAAGAACTCGAATGGATCCGCGCTAGCGCTAAGGCACGTCAAGCCAAGTCCAAAGCCCGCATCCAGCGCTACAACGAAATGGCAAGTCAAACCGTTCTGGAACGGTCGTCCAACGCTCAAATCATCATCCCCAACGGCGAACGCCTCGGCAACAAAGTAATTGAAGTTACGGGACTCAAAAAAGCGATGGGCGAGCGTTTGCTCATCGAAGACTTATCTTTCACCATCCCGCCGGGCGCCATCGTCGGCGTAATTGGGCCCAACGGCGCGGGAAAATCCACCCTCTTTCGCATGATCACAGGACAAGAAAAACCCGACGAGGGTACCATCACGCTAGGCGAAACCGTCCAGCTTTCCTACGTCGACCAGTCTCGCGATGCGCTCGACCCAAACAAAACTGTCTGGGAAGAAGTCTCAGGCGGCAGCGAGGTCATCCACCTCGGCGACATGGAGATAAATTCTCGCGTCTACACCGGCGCCTTCAACTTCAAAGGCACCGACCAGCAGAAAAAAGTCGGCCTTCTCTCGGGCGGTGAACGCAACCGCGTCCACATGGCCAAACTGCTGCGCTCGAGCGGCAACGTTCTACTCCTCGACGAACCAACCAACGACCTCGACGTCGAAACCCTACAAGCGCTTGAGTCCGCCATCGAGGACTTCGCGGGCTGCGCCGTAATTATCAGCCACGACCGTTTCTTCCTTGACCGTCTCTGCACCCATATCCTCGCCTACGAAGGCGATGCCCATTGGGAATGGTTCGAAGGCAACTTCCAGTCTTATGAAGAAGACAAGGTCCGACGTCTGGGTCCAGACTCGATCGAACCAAAACGCGTTAAATACAAACGCTTTAGCCGTTGATTTATCTTCCAACACTCAAAGTCATTGAAAAGCCCCGAAAGATCGAGGCTTTTTTCTTAATATAGAGGAATGACAAACCGCTGGCCTGACCCTCGAAATCATCGGCACCGCGCCCGTCAACTTCTCACTCCAAAGCACTAGCAAGTGCAGCTTCGATGTATCAATCTATAACAATTTGAAACGAGTCAAACCAAGGATTTTATAGTCACTTTCATTACCAAGTATGCAGCAAGCACCTCGATAAAACAAACCCTGTTTCCCGGACTTCACGGTCATAAGAGAGGGCAAGTTCAGCGTCAAAGCCGCGGGGGACTAGAGCTAGACAGCCAATCGCTCATGCCGGAGGACAAATCGGTCGGCTCTTTATGTCATATTGTTAACTGCTGGTACTGAGCAAATAGTTTCTGGCACGCTCAACAGAGCAAACTAACCTATCACGACTGTCACCCCAGCTTTTTTTGTTA
>JADZAO010000071.1 GCA_020852535.1 Paracoccaceae bacterium
AACCGAGAAAGAAGTTGAACGCCATCGGCAGCACGATGAAATAGGCAAAAACTGCGCCAAAGAAGAACATCCCCGGCGACGCAATCAAAAAGGGAAGAAACGCACTCTGTTCCTGCTTATAAAGACCCGGAGCGACGAAGCGCCACAGTTGGAAGGCGATGACCGGAAACGCGAGGACCAACCCGCCAAAGAGCGAGATGTTGATGGCCACGAAAAAACCTTCCTGCGGCGAGATCAGCACCAGCTGGCAATTCTGCCTCATGCTTTCCAACACATTGCAGATCGGCCACGACAGAAAGTTAAAAACTTGCATCGCAAACGGATAGACCACAAACATAGCAACACAAAAAGCAGCCGCCGACCAAATAAGCCGATTGCGCAGCTCAGCCAGATGCTCGACCAGCGGAGCCGAACTATCCTCAATTTTATCGGTCTTAGTCATACGTCACTCTTCTTGCGTCTCATGGACGGTTTACGTGCTGGTTTTGCGGTTGCAGTCACAGTTTTTACCGCCGCTGAAGCCTTTTTGACCTTTGGCTTCGCCTTCGCTGTGGTTGCGCCCGGACTCTCTTTGGCCATTTTTGCCGAAGCCACCACAGGCTTTAATACCGTCTTCGGGTCCCAGTTCTCGAACTTACGCGCCGCATTCTCGATCGCGTTAATGCCATAACCCGCCGGATTGGTAAGAACACTTATCTCGGCCTCAACACTTCCCATATCCTTGCGGACATCGTCCAACCCCGAAGACTTGGCGGCATCATCCATCGCACGCTGGAGTTCTCGTGCCATACCCCTCGCCTTAGCGGTAAACCGCCCCAACGCATGGAACATGCGCGGCAGATCCTTTGGCCCAACGAAGATCAGGGCCGCGACCCCAATCAAGACCAGTTCGCTCCAACCGACATCAAGCATATCTCAGCCCTTCCCTCGCCACAGTCAGGCGCAAGTCCGCACTCAGACCTTGTCCTGCTCGGGGACCTTGGTGGTGTCAGGGGTCACATCGCGCGCTACCACATCGGCGGCCTCGTCCTTGACGCCACGCTTGAAAGCGGTGATGCCCTTGCCCACCTCACCCATCAGACTCGACACTTTACCACGGCCAAAGAGAATCAGCACAACAGCTGCGATAATGATAAATTCCATAGGTCCAAACCGTCCCATGCTGCGCTCCTTGAGTGATGCCGCGCTGCAGACCACAACGCAACTCTGCATTCATCCTTCACATTTATTCCCAAGCCACCCGCGTCGAAAAGCACTGAATCCGCACTTTCATCGCGCTACTGACAGTAATATGTCAGTAGGAGATTCAAACACCAAAAGGCAGACTGGGATGACCCGCGACGATCGCATGTACGAGCTGATCCAAATTATGCGCGACGGACGCTTGCACACCGCAACAGAACTTGCCACCAGAATGGGCGTCTCGCCCCGCACCATCTGGCGAGACATGAGCGTTATGGCACGTTCCGGTCTACCGGTCGAAGGCGAAAGGGGGCTAGGTTACATCCTGCGTTCGCCGCTCCTTCTGCCACCAACATTGATGAAACAGGACGAACTCGACGCACTGGTCGAAGGCCTCACACTCGTTGCCACCGCCGAAAGCCCACTCAGCCGCGCCGCCCGCAGTCTTTTATCCAAGATCGCGACCCTGATGCCGCAAGCAGGAATCGAAGAGCGAACTGTCTGGATGACCAGAAATCCCGGCTTTCACGAGGATAACAGACGGCACCTATCATCCGACACCAAAGGTGAAACAACGAGCGCAGAAGATCATCCACCAGAACACAGTGCCCATCTTAGACAATAACAGTTCCGATAAACTAGCAGTTAGCACCAAACTGCCGAAGTCCATACAGAATTAGACCAGAGATTCCGTCCTCAAATGACACGCCCATAAACCGCCCCACGGGCGAGAGTGCTGCCTTGCGCGGTGAGACTCAATCTGCAGGCGCTAGGAACGAAATTAATCTTCAAGTTCTATGGAGGGATCACAATTTTGACACCATAGACAAGGTTTAGGGGCAAGGATGCACCTATTTTTCCCTAATACCCAGATCCATGATGCTCTATGCCTGATGTATCAAACTTGGCTCCGCACAGCGCACACCTCCAATCCAAAGGGCACAAGATGTGGACGTGGTCGTCCGTATAGGCTAAATTCTCACCATGCTGGAAAATCGCCCTCAACTTCCGCCCGAAATCGCCCGACGTCGGACTTTTGCAATCATTTCACACCCCGACGCAGGCAAGACGACACTCACCGAAAAGTTCCTGCTGTTTGGCGGAGCGATCCAGATGGCAGGCCAAGTCCGCGCCAAAGGCGAAACGCGGCGCACGAGATCCGACTTCATGAAGATGGAGCAAGAACGCGGTATCTCGGTCAGTGCCTCGGCCATGTCCTTTGACTATGGAAAATACCGCTTCAATCTTGTCGACACCCCTGGTCACAGCGACTTTTCCGAAGACACGTATCGCACACTAACGGCAGTCGATGCCGCAATCATGGTGATCGACGGCGCTAAAGGTGTTGAATCACAAACGCAAAAGCTGTTTGAGGTCTGCCGCCTGCGCGACCTGCCGATTCTAACCTTCTGCAACAAGATGGACCGCGAATCTCGCGACACATTCGAGATCATCGACGAAATTCAGGAGAACCTAGCAATCGACGTTACCCCCGCTTCATGGCCCATCGGTATGGGCCGCGATTTCATCGGCGCCTACGACCTGCTGCGCGACCGATTGGAAATCATGAACCGGGCCGACCGAAATCGTGTAGCTGAAACCGTGCAGATCAGCGGCCTCGACGATTCGAAACTCTCGCAATACGTACCCGAAAACTTACTGGAAAAACTGCGCGAAGAGGTCGACATGGCACGTCAGCTTCTACCAGCCTTCAAGCGCGAAAGCTTCCTCAACGGATCGATGACCCCAATCTGGTTTGGCTCTGCCATCAACTCTTTTGGCGTACGCGAGCTCATGGACGGCATGGGCGATTACGGCCCTGAACCGCAAATCCAAACTGCATCCGAACGCAAAATCGCACCAGAAGAAACGCCCGTCACCGGCTTTGTCTTTAAGGTGCAGGCAAATATGGACCCAAAACACCGAGACCGCGTGGCCTTCGTCCGTCTCGCCTCAGGCCATTTTGAACGCGGCATAAAGCTTTTGCACGTTCGATCCAAAAAGACGATGGCCGTCACCAATCCCGTTCTCTTCCTCGCCGCCGACCGCGAATTAGCCGAAGAGGCATGGGCGGGCGACATCATAGGCATCCCCAACCACGGCCAGCTCCGTATCGGAGACGCCCTCACTGAGGGCGAGACGCTGCGCTTCACCGGCATACCTTCTTTCGCACCCGAATTATTACAAGGCGTACGTGCAGGCGATCCAATGAAAGCCAAACACCTCGAAAAAGCGCTGACCCAATTTGCCGAGGAGGGTGCCGCTAAAATATTCAAACCAATGATCGGATCAGGCTTCATCGTCGGCGTCGTTGGCCAATTGCAATTCGAAGTTTTGGCTTCACGCATCGAACAAGAATACGGTCTGCCCGTACGCTTCGAGCCATCGCAATTCACCTCTGCCCGCTGGGTTTCGGGGCCAAAAGATGAGGTCGAAAAATTCGTCAACATGAACAAGGGTCATATTGGGCAGGACAGCGACGGCGACATCATCTATTTGACACGCCTGAAGTGGGACATCGACCGCATCGAGCGCGATTACCCGAAGATCACCCTGAGCGCGACCAAACAGATGATGGTCTAAGACAAAAGGCCTTTTCCGCAAGACACCTTTAAGGTTTGGTCAAACGACCAAATGTCCGGCTCAGACGATAGGCAGTTTCAGCGTGACTTCAGCTGTCGTATGTTTCTCAATCATAGAGACTCTTAATTATCCCCTTGCTCCTAGATAACTTCAAAGCCCACGTCAAAAAGTAAGGCCAGACATGTAGCTTTAAGGCGATATTTTCCTGTCATCCTTGACCTTCGCACCGTTTTCGGCTAACTGGGCCCTAGGTCGAAATCGACCCTTGACGCCGGGACGCCCGGAACATTGCGTCCCACCTTTCTCAAATGCGGTCCGATACCGCATCCCATTAGGACGCTTATGACCAAATTCTCTGATCTCGCGCTTGATCCGCGCGTACTTCAAGCCATTTCTGAGGCCGGTTACGAAACGCCGACTCCCATTCAGGAACGAGCCATTCCACACGCTCTGCAGGGCCGCGACGTACTAGGCATAGCCCAAACAGGCACGGGCAAAACTGCCAGCTTCACGCTGCCAATGATCAGCCTGTTAGGTCAGGGCCGCGCCCGTGCCCGCATGCCGCGCAGCCTCGTTTTAGCCCCCACCCGCGAACTTGCGGCACAGGTGGCCGAGAATTTCGAAACCTATGCCAAATACACCAAGCTAACCAAGGCACTGCTGATCGGCGGCGTCTCCTTTGGAGAGCAGGACAAGTTGATCGACCGTGGTGTCGACGTACTGATTGCCACTCCTGGTCGCCTTTTGGACCATTTCGAACGTGGCAAACTCTTACTCACCGGAACGCAGATCATGGTGGTGGACGAAGCCGACCGCATGCTTGACATGGGTTTCATTCCCGACATCGAACGCATCTTCCAGCTTACGCCTTTTACCCGTCAGACCCTATTTTTCTCGGCGACGATGGCACCGGAAATCGAGCGTATAACTTCGACCTTCCTCACAAATCCGGCCAAAATCGAGATTGAACCTCAAAGTTCTGCCTCACAAACCATCGAGCAAAAACTGATCCAGTTCGTCCCCTCACGTAAGGACCGCAGCCTCGCTGAAAAGCGCGCTGTGCTCCGCCAAGTCATCAAAAACGAGGGGGAGACCTGCACTAACGCCATCATCTTTTGTAACCGCAAGATGGATGTGGATGTAGTGGCCAAATCACTAAAATCGCATGGATTCAACGCGGCCCCCATCCACGGAG
>JADZAO010000072.1 GCA_020852535.1 Paracoccaceae bacterium
TCAAAGTCACGGGCAGAGCCATCACACCCACCTGCCGCGCCAAATCAGATTTTGGATCACGCAGAATCGGCAGGTGCATCAGCCCTGCTTCCTCATAAAACCGCTGGATACCTTCGACAGCATTGCGCCCTGTCGCTACGGGCAGCACTGCCAATTCCGGCATGGCCACCTGAAGACGGTCGAGCATGGGCATTTCCTCGCGGCAGGGCGCACACCATGTAGCCCAAAAATTCAACACCACCCACTTGCCCTTCCAATCAGCCAAAAGATGCTTGGCATCAACCTCATCCAGAAAAACTGCGATAGGCAGATCAACTGGCGTATCATGCAAAGCCAGTTTATTCATGCCGCCTTCGCGCAAAGCCGCATCATCGGCAACCACCAGATTTGCACCAAACAGCATTGCCGTATAAATCACCAAAATCAGTTTTGACCGCATAACCACCTCGCAAAGGCAGCATCATGTCCAAACCCGCGAACTCCAAAGCAGCCAACCAGATGTGGGGCGGGCGTTTTGCCGAAGGCCCAGATGCGATCATGACAGCGATCAACGCCTCAATCGGATTCGACAAACGACTTTATGCACAAGATATCGCAGGCTCTAGGGCCCATGCGGCGATGCTTTCCGCCACGGGCATCCTAAACAATAAAGATGCCGAAGCGATCGGGGAAGGACTTCTTAAAATTTTGTCAGAAATCGAGAGCGGTAATTTTCCATTCCGTATAGAATATGAAGACATCCACATGAACGTAGAAGCGCGGCTGAAAGAAATGATTGGTGAACCGGCGGGGCGCCTACACACAGCACGGTCACGCAACGATCAAATCGCAGTCGACTTCCGGCTTTGGGTGCGCGACCAGTGCGACGCCGCCATCACAGGGTTGGAAGCGTTAATGCGTGCCTTTGTCGCACAAGCCGAAGCGGGGGCTGACTGGGTTATGCCGGGCTTCACGCATTTGCAAACCGCACAGCCGGTAACATGGGGTCATCACATGATGGCCTATGTCGAAATGCTAGGCCGCGACCGTAGCCGTTTCATCGACGCGCGTATCCGCATGAACGAATGCCCGCTGGGCGCTGGAGCACTGGCTGGAACGTCCTTCCCTATCGACCGGCATATGACGGCGAAGGCACTTGGCTTCGACCGACCTACAGCAAACAGCCTCGACTCCGTTAGCGACCGCGACTTCGCGCTAGAATTTCTATCAACCTGCAGCATCTGCACCATGCACTTATCGCGCTTTGCAGAAGAGTTGGTAATCTGGTCTAGTGCCCAGTTCCGTTTCATACAACTGTCGGACAAATGGACGACCGGATCCTCTATCATGCCTCAGAAGAAGAACCCCGATGCGGCAGAACTGTTGCGGGCCAAACTAGGCCGCGTGCTTGGAGCAACAGTAGCACTTTTCACCATCATGAAGGGACTTGCGCTAACCTATTCCAAAGACATGCAAGAAGACAAAGAACAAGTCTTCGACGCTGCCGACACTCTCATGCTGGCCTTAGCCGCGATGACCGGAATGGTCAGCGACATGACCGCAAACCGCAAGATTCTGGCCAGCGCCGCTGCGAGCGGCTTCTCCACAGCGACCGACCTTGCCGACTGGCTGGTCCGCGCCCTCAACCTGCCGTTCCGAGATGCCCACCACGTGACAGGAACGCTGGTTGCCATGGCCGAAAAGAAAGGCTGCGACCTGTCCAACCTGACACTGGCCGAGATGCAATCGGTGCATGCAGCAATCAAAATCGAGGTTTTCGATGTACTCGGCGTGGAAAACTCGATCCGGTCGCGAATGTCCTATGGCGGCACAGCCCCCGATCAAGTTCGAACACAGGTGGCGCGCTGGAAAGCGGCATTGAGATAAAAAAGGCTGCCCTAAGCTTTGCTCAGAGCATCAGAAAGGCGCTTAGCCATATCGCTCGGATTCTTCCTACTGGTCTCGTCTCGGCCGCCTGTACCGACATACGAATGAAGGGAACGCTCTACCTTGGCGAGGTTAGGGTCAAAATCTATCCTTACTTTACGATCCATCCGCTCAGCGGCTAGACCGCACAAACCCAGAGGAACGCAATATGAAACTACTTGCCCTTCTTGCCTTGGCACTCTTTGCAGCCTGCGGGGCAGCAGGCACACCCGAAAGCCCCGTCCCCGACACAAAAATCTCAAGCAAGGTACAGTCTGGCATCATCGGCACGATGTAAGCGCAAAGCGGCACCCACAATTTTTCCACGAAAATCAGGTGCCGCACCCCACCGAATTGCGCGACCGGCCCTATCTGTTATAGCAACACACTAGACGTCCTCGCGGCGGCTTCGGACAAGGCGGATACGATGGACCATTTCCTCTACAAAAACGGCGCGCTTCATGCAGAAGATATTTCTCTGACTGAAATTGCTGCTGCGATCAAAACGCCTTTTTACGTCTATTCTGCAGCTACCTTAACGCGCCATTATCAGCTGTTTACCGAAGCACTTTCGCCTCTACCACACATGGTCTGTTTTGCAATTAAGTCGCTGTCCAATGTGGCAGTGCTGAAACTGCTCGGCGATCTTGGAGCGGGCATGGATGTGGTATCAGGCGGCGAATACCGTCGCGCCCGGGCAGCCGGAATTCCAGGTGAGCGCATCGTCTTTTCTGGTGTAGGGAAAAAGCGAGACGAAATGCGGCTAGCGCTGACAGGTGGCATCCGGCAATTCAATGTCGAAAGCGAACCCGAATTGCGAGCGCTTTCTGAAGTAGCGTCCAGCCTTGACCTGACCGCGCCAATCACGATCCGCGTAAACCCTGACGTAGATGCAAAAACCCACACTAAGATTGCAACCGGCAAGTCGGAAAACAAATTTGGCATTCCCATCACGCGTGCACGCGAAGTTTATGCCGAAGCCGCCCGGCTACCGAGTATCGAAATAATCGGAATAGACGTGCATATCGGCAGCCAGCTCACCGAGCTTACACCTTTCGAACAAGCATACCTCAAAATCGCGGACCTTACGCACCAATTACGAGCCGACGGACATAAGATCCGCCGACTCGATCTTGGTGGCGGCCTAGGCATCCCCTACAGCCGCTCAAGCAAAGCGCCGCCCTTGCCGGTGGACTACGGTGCGTTGATCAAACGGATCGTGGGCAATCTGGGCTGCGAAATCCAAATCGAACCCGGGCGCCTGATTTCAGGAAATGCAGGACTGCTAGTAGCGTCTGTAATCTACATCAAAAAGGGCGAGGGTCGCAATTTTCTGATCCTAGACGCCGCAATGAACGATCTGATCCGCCCCTCAATGTATGACGCGCATCATGACATCGTACCTGTAATCGAACCTACCTCCAACTTCAAAGCCACCGTTTACGATGTGGTCGGCCCCATCTGCGAAACCGGCGATACCTTTGCAAATGGCCGCCCCTTAGCACCCTTAACCGAGGGCGATCTGGTCGCTTTCCGCTCAACCGGCGCCTACGGCGCGGTCATGGCATCAGAATATAACACCCGCCCATTAGTGCCCGAGGTACTAGTGAAAAAGGATCACTTCGCTGTCATCCGGCAAAGACCGACCTTTGACGAAATCCTGAACCGCGATACCATCCCTCCATGGTTATGAAACGGCATCTAGAACAGGGCCGCCCATGCGGTGAAAGCCTATGAAGGAAAACGTTACGGGCACATTTAAGGCCATCACCCGCCCGCTCCAGATGACACTGGTCGGATTGTGGGCCGAACGCTTTATACGCTCCTTCTGGCCTCTCTGGACTGTTATTATCGCAACCCTCTCAGCTCTCGCCTTCGGTTTACAAGACTGGCTACCGATCGAGATTGCATGGACTGCACTGATTCTTGCAGGCTTGACAGCGCTTGGATTTCTATGGCGGGGATTGCGGCAGTTCCACTGCCCCACTCGGACCGAAGCACTCGTCCGGCTTGACCAGCGGCTTCCTGGTCGCCCACTTGCAGCGCTGACAGATAAGCAGGCTATGGGCAGCGACGATCCTGCATCCCTCGCCGTTTGGCAAGTGCACCGCGCCCGCATGAGCGCTCGCGCCGCCTGCGCCAGAGCGGTCGAGCCTGACCTGCGTCTTTCTAGCCGCGACCCCTTTGCCCTTCGCTATGTGGCGTTGACAGCGTTCATAATGGCAATGATCTTCGGCTCACTCTGGCGTGTCACCTCGATCGAAACGCTAGCGCCCGGATCAGGCACAAAAATCACAACGGAGCCGACATGGGAAGGCTGGGCGCAGCCGCCGTCCTATACTGGAAAACCAACAATCTACTTGAACGAGGTTGATCAGACCTCGCTCGATCTACCCATAGGCACCCGCCTGCAATTCCGCCTCTATAGCGATGTGGGCGATTTAACCCTATCGGAAACCGTATCACAGCGCACTGAGGTTCCTGCAGCATCAGGACCTGTACATGATTTGATTCTCAAACAATCAGGCAAAGTATCAATCGATGGTCCGGGCGGGCGAGATTGGACCTTCAGTGCCATTCCCGACAGCAGCCCTTCCGTAACGCCAGATACCAAACTGGAACGCGAGGTGGACGGAAAGCTAAAACAGAAGTTCAAGGCCAAGGACGATTATGGCATCTTATCCGGGCAAGTCAGCATCATGCTCGACCTACCCGGCGTACAACGCATCTACGGCCTAAAAATGGCCCCCGAGCCGCGTGAACCTGTCGTACTCGACCTCCCGATGCCGCTAAATGGTAGCCGTGCCGAGTTCACCGAAACGCTGGTCGACGACCTGTCAAAGCATCCCTTCGCCAATCTACCCGTCACGATGACCTTTCAGGTCACCGATGCCGCAAGCCAACAAAGTAATTCCGAACCCTTACATATCACCCTTCCGGGCAAGCGCTTCTTTGATCCCTTCGCCGCCGCACTGGTTGAGATGCGACGCGACCTGCTCTGGAACCACGCCAATGCACCGCGGGTGGCGCAGATTTTGAAAGCCATAACCAACCACCCCGAAGGTCTGATCCATAATGAACGCGCCTATCTACGTCTGCGTGCGCTGATACGCGACCTCGACACGCAGGCCGCCACCTTGTCACCCGAAAGCCGCGATACCTTTACCGAAGAGCTCTGGCAAATCGCGCTTATACTGGACGAAGGCGACCTTACCTCGGCACTAGAAAACCTGCGTCGTGCGCAAGACCGATTGAATCAGGCGATCAAGAACGGGGCAGACAAATCAGAAAAAGAACAGCTGATGAAAGAACTTCGGCAGGCGATGAACAACTACATGCGCCAACTGGCACAAAAGGCGGAAAAAAACCCAGACCAGCAGCAGTCGCAAAATATGAAAGGCATACAGATGTCAGCCGCACAGCTGCAACAGATGCTGGACGAATTGCAAAAGCTGATGGAGGAGGGAAAAACCACCAAAGCCCAGCAATTGATGGAACTTCTGCGCCAGATGATGGAAAACATGAAAGTAGTACAGAGTCAGGGTGGTCCAGACCAGCAAGCCATGCGAGATTTGCAAGATACCTTGCGCAAACAGCAGGGCCTGTCAGACGATGCATTCAGCGACTTACAGAATGGCCAAGAAGGTGGAAACGACGAAAGCCAAGACCTGAACGGAAATCAGAGTCTTACCAACC
Organism: Paracoccaceae bacterium; assembly: GCA_020852535.1. Classification (GTDB taxonomy): domain Bacteria; phylum Pseudomonadota; class Alphaproteobacteria; order Rhodobacterales; family Rhodobacteraceae; genus Paragemmobacter. The sequence continues at coordinate 5,602 of JADZAO010000072.1, forward strand.
GCCAGCGCGAATTGCATGACCGCCTAAGCCAACTACAGAGCGGTCGGCTGCCAGGTGACGGCACCAAACAAGGCGAAGAAGGCCGCCGTCAGCTCAAGCACGCGGAGCGTGCTATGAACGAGGCCGAAAATGCACTACGCGATGGTAATCTTCCGCAGGCACTTGATCGTCAGGCCGAGGCAATCGAAGCCATACGCAACGGAATGCAAAATTTTGGCGATGCTTTGGCCGAAAATAAGCGCTCAAAAGGCGAAGGATTCGATCACACCAACCCCAACGGCCAACGCGACCCACTTGGCCGTAAGCCCAGCGATTCAGCGCAGATAGAATCCGACGGCAACATGCAGCAGAAAGACAATGTCTATCGCCGTGCACAAGATCTGCTAAATGAAATCCGCCGCCGATCAAGCGAGCAACTCCGCCGCGAAGGTGAGCGCAATTACCTGCGCCGCCTGCTGGACATGTTCTGACAGTCAACCGCCATTACTGCTTTCGGTCACATTCTGAATGGACTGCGTTGCACCGCGCATCGCGCCATCGAACCACAAAAACCCGCGATCAATCTGCGCTACATATCCGTCGAGAAAGGGCTTCATAGTCGGAATCTGCTTACCAAGCCATTGCGCAAGAAAATAGGTCAGCACACCTACCGCTGCAGTGACGAAAGCCAACTGGAAACCGCGGCGAAAGCCGCTGCGGGTGAACGGATTTTCACCACCTCCCGCAGCGGTATCGATCGATTCCGTAGGCAAAATCAATTTAATGTCTTGGATATCTGACGGAAGTTGTCTCCGCGATCTAGGCCGTTTCGGCGCTGGAACGGGCGCGTCCAGATCAATACCCTTGACCCGCGCTGCTTTGGCGACCGAAAGGGCGGCCAATGGCATTTCCGTTTTTGTCTTGATCGAGGCGGCTTCGGCACGCCGCGCCGCCGCTTCATACTCAACCTCTTCCCGCAAGACAGCGATCAGGTTCTCGTCCAATGTACGGCGTGACAGTCCCGAAATATCCGCAGGAGCCTCGTGTTCGACCATGCCTAATAAAACCTCTTCCTCGTCCTTTGCATTATCAAGAGTGGCAGCAAGCTAAAACCAGCCGTAACCACAATTTTAACATTGCACATCGCAGCCGCCATAAGAAATAGAGGCATCGTCAACTTTATATTTTGCAACACAATGCAAACAAATCGAGCGCATTCCGTCTTAGTCTCCACAAACCGAGCAATGCACATTCACATCTTGACCCGACTAAACCCATTTTACATACCCTACAACAACATCGGGTCCCACCCAATTGCAACAGACACCACCTTGGGCAATGCTATATCCACAAACAAGGGCAGAAGAGGTATTCGTGATCACATTTGACAATGTCGCTTACAACTACAACGGGGGCGAACTTTTGTCTGAGGTCACCTTACGTCTTACACGGGGATCGTTCCGCTTTCTGACGGGGCCTTCGGGTGCTGGCAAGACCACGCCGCAGAAGCTCGCCTATGAAGAGTTTCTGCAGACGACGGCTACGATTGCGGAAATAATCGGCGCCCTACTTCTGCCTTCGCTAAAAAAGGCGGGAGATTTTCTGATTGGCATCGGCTTTCAGGGTGCAAGCTGGCTATCTCCACTGCTGCTTTCACCCGCAGCAAGTATCGTGGCGTTTTTCACGACCTGCGCCGCTGCGTTCCGCAAATTGCGAGAGGTGCAATGAACAATCCATTCCGCTGGCTTCTATCTCTGGTCTTCATATTTCAAATGTATCTGGCGATGCTGGTTATTGCCGTCGTGTTCATGCCCGCCGCAATATGGTCACGAAACGGTGCTTGGGCGTGTGTCCACGCCTATTGCCTCTGGGTCCGCTTCTCTGCAAAAGTTCTAGTCGGCCTGCGGTCTGAAATCCACGGCACAGTGCCCGAGGGCGAAGTACTGATCGCCTCGAAGCACCAAAGTTTCTTTGATATCATCTTAATCTGCTCGGCCGTACCGCGTCCCAAATTCATCATGAAGAAAGAACTAAAATGGGCGCCGCTGCTAGGCTGGTATGCGCTGCGAATCGGCTGCATTCCAGTAAATCGTGGCAAGAAGGGCCGTGCCATAGCCGAAATGAAACACGCCGTGGCCAAAGGGGCCAATATACCAGGCCAGTTGATCATCTATCCGCAAGGCACCCGTGTTGCTCCCGGCGCAATCCTGCCCTACAAGGTGGGTGTCGGCCTGCTCTACGCGCAGATGGACAAGCCTTGCATTCCGGTGGCAACCAATGTCGGCGTCTTCTGGCCTCGCCACGGCATCCTACGCAAACCAGGTCTAGCAATCATCGAGTTCATGCCAGCGATTGCTCCGGGTAAATCCATTTCTGAGTTCATGGCCGAGATCGAAGCTGTCATCGAACCTGCCTCCAACCGGCTAATGGCCGAGGCGGGATTCGTCACATCCTAGGTCTCAAAACGCGTTGCACCACGCCACTTTTCATCGGCATATTGTGAACCGCACCAGAACCTAATGACCACGCGAATAGCCGGTTAATCACGAGAATATACAGCCATTAATGCCCACTTCAGACATTATTCCACCGCTCAACGCAAATTTCTTAACATAACCGATTAATGGTGCCAACTTGACCAAACATCACGTCACTACTGCCAAACAGCTAACCTAGCTGGCCAGAGGATAATCTTTACTCGCATTATTTGTCATAACCATCCGCCCATTCGGAAAATCATTACCGCCAAGCTTTCAGTCGATTTACGTAAAAATCAACCCAAAATGGGCAAAAAACGCTCATCTTAATGGATATCGCCTCGCTCGACAGCATAGCCGATTAAACGGCCAACCCCTTCGATCCCATCTCGATGAATTTCTGACGGCGGTCACGAATTAGCATATCGCGCGTCTTTCCCGAAAGTTCTTTCAACATCGCCTCGATACCCTTGCCCACGGCCTCAATAATTTCTTTCCGACCGCGGTGCGCACCACCCAAAGGCTCCTTGATAATCCGATCGATCACGCCCAATTTTTGCAGATTTTGTGCAGTCAAGCGCAACGCCTCAGCCGCTTCACGCATCTTCTCAGCATCTTTCCATAAGATGGACGCACAGCCTTCGGGACTAATCACCGAATATACCGAGTGTTCCAGCATCGCAAGACGATTAGCCGTAGCAAAGGCCACCGCACCGCCTGAACCGCCTTCACCAATCACAATCGAAATCAGGGGCACACCAATTTGTAGACATTTTTCCGTCGAGCGGGCAATCGCCTCGGCCTGTCCGCGCTCTTCCGCATCCTTACCCGGATAAGCGCCCGGGGTATCGACTAGCGTGATCACCGGCAGCCCGAAACGGTCGGCCATATCCATTAAGCGTATCGCCTTGCGATAGCCCTCCGGCCGCGCCATGCCAAAATTATGTTCAATCCGGCTTTTTGTGTCATTTCCTTTTTCATGACCAATAATCATAACAGGCTGGTCATTGAACCGTGTAATCCCACCCATCACAGCGTGATCGTCAGCAAAGTTCCTGTCACCTGCCAGCGGCGTAAATTCCGAAAACAATGCGTCGATATAATCCTTGCAATGCGGTCGATCAGGGTGACGAGCTACCTGACATTTGCGCCACGGCGTCAGATCCTTGTACAGACTCTTAAGCAACGCCTCAGCCTTGCGATCCAACGCACCAGCCTCTTTTGATACGTCCATGCCGGAATTAGACTGCGCTATTGCGCGCAGTTCTTCCGCCTGACCCTCAATCTCGGCCAGCGGCTTTTCGAAGTCCAGAGAGTTAATGGTCGCACTCCACTCGAGCAGTAGGGAATATATGCCGATACCAGCTTTGAAATGCAACTCGGAGCAGAACAGATAAATCATAAACAACAACGCCACAGGGTATACGTCATTCCATTAGCTAGGGAGGATATCCTCTCCCCTTAGTCGCAGCGGGGATATTCTTTAGAAAACGCTGGAATTCTAACTTTCATTCAGGAAAAATTATCCACAACAAAGACCGCCTTCCAACGGTTCAATCGCGGCGCCGCCTAGCCCACGATCATCTCTACTTATCGCATGATAACTTCGGCTTATTTATAATGGCGATATCAACCAGCCAGCCACCGTATAAACGATCACACCATCGCCACGCGCATTTATCCCGTCCATTAAGGCGACAGTTTAACGAGCCATGACGGCATCGCACTAGGAAAACCTCGTCTACCAAGGCAAGCTGCTTAAGATGGATTTTTACACCCCTTAGCGCATTCAATGGCCGTCAGTAGGACATAGGCAGAGTCCAGCAACAGCCTCCAAAAATCAAATCCTTTCTATTGCCGCCGGTCAGGGTGTCGTCACCATTCCCATCGATAGTATGCATACCTCCAAACCCAAACAGACAGTTATTCCTTTCTGTTAACGTGAAGACCATGCACCTTGATCGAATCGGCAAAAGCCACCTTCTGCGCATCCGAAGCTTCTACCTGATAAAGCGCTTTCCAGTTCTCATAGGGCATACCGTAAACCAACGTCTTGGCATCATCTTTACCCAGAACCACGCCCTGCTCTACCGCCGCCTCATGCACCCAGCGTGAGAGACAATTGCGGCAAAAACCAGCCATGTTCATCAAATCAATGTTCTGAACATCAGTACGCTTTTGCAAATGGTCCCGCAAACGGCGAAAAGCTGCAGCTTCGAGCGCCTGCATGGTGGCGGCATCGGACTGTGACATGGGTAACTCCTTCAGTTGATACCAAGCATGACTAATAGAGCAGGGAGAAACCTGCCATATCATTTGCCACAAACCATCGGCGGCTAGCTTGTAGGACCTTCGAGCATGATAAGGCTATCGTGCAGTACCCCCGCAAGGCGTGACGCCCATACCTGTTGCGCAACAGGATCAGCAATCAAATCGTTGCGCAATTCAACCAGCGTGTTCAGCCGCCCATACCGCAAAGCATGACGATCAATGGCATCACCGGGCAGGTGACCAGAATAAGGTTCATTTTTGCCAACACAAAGATCAGGTTGCCGACGCAGCAAATCAATCAGCACATGCGACAAACGCGGGTCTTGATACGAATACAACACGCCCACATGCCAAGGACGCGGGCTACGCCCTTTTAGGCAAGGCGTAAACGAATGGATGGCCACGATCACCGTATCGGGCCGCCGCGCTGCCAGACGCGCCAGCGCATCGTGATAGGGACGATAGAGTCGATTCAATCGTTCAACTACCTCGGCCTCCCCCACATGACGATTGCCCGAAATGATAGTACCGTCATAGAGCTTCATCACCAACGTAGGATCATCCTCACCCCGGTTTGGGTCGATCACCAGCCGCGAGAACTTCGTCAAAATACAAGGGCTATCTAACTCCTCGGCCAACAGTGTGGCCAGACCTGCCGCACCAACATCATAAGCAATGTGCCGCGACATATCGGCAGGACCGAGGCCAAACGATCCACCACCGACCCAGTCCGGCACATGATTCGATGCATGGTCGCAGGTAACAAGCCAGCGTCCACCCCGCCCTTCACCGATAATTTGATAACCACCCACGCTAAACGAACCCCAGCGATACTTCTGAATAGATCATTTATTCTGGACAACAACCAAGCGCCAGTTGCCACATTGCACAGTCTGGGCCATAAGATCGACGGCCAACAACCAACGACCGACGAAAACTACATAAGGAACGAGGCATATGAGACGCCTTCGGAACGTTAAAATTGTGGCCACGTTGGGCCCAGCCTCGAATGACTACGCGATGATCCGCACCCTGTTCGAGGCGGGAGCAGATGTGTTCCGCCTAAACATGTCTCATGGCACCCACGACGATATCCGTGCCCGCCACATGATCATCCGACAAGTTGAAAAGGATACCGGTCGTCCCATCGCAATTCTGGCTGACCTTCAGGGGCCAAAACTACGCGTTGGCGCCTTCGCCAATCCTGCAGGCGAAGAACTAGTCGAAGGTGCCGTCTTTCGCATGGACCTTAACCCTGCACCGGGCGACATTACCCGTGTACAACTCCCACATCCCGAAATTTTTGCAGCCCTCGAACCGGGTTCTTCTCTGCTGGTCAACGATGGCAAAATCCGCCTGCGGGTAAATAACTGCGGCAAGGATTTCGCAAATTGCACCGTGACCGTTGGCGGCACGATCTCCAACCGCAAGGGCGTGAACGTACCCGACGTAATTCTACCCTTAGCTGCTTTGTCAGACAAAGACCGCAAAGATCTCGAATTCGCCTGCGAACTAGGCGTCGACTGGCTGGCCCTCTCCTTCGTGCAGCGCCCCGAGGATGTAATTGAGGCGCGCGACCTCGTCCGTGGCCGCGCTGCAGTACTGTCCAAGATCGAAAAGCCCACCGCAGTGAAAGCCTATGACGCGATTCTTGCCGTCTCAGACGGTATCATGGTTGCCCGTGGCGACCTTGGCGTCGAACTGCCGGTCTACTCCGTCCCGCCCATCCAAAAACGTCTAATCCATGGCGCACGCGCCGCCGCCAAGCCAGTAATCGTAGCAACTCAAATGCTCGAATCGATGATCGAATCTCCCATGCCTACACGCGCCGAGGTATCAGACGTAGCGACGGCCATCTACGAAGGTGCCGATGCAATCATGCTTTCGGCAGAATCAGCTGCAGGCCGCTATCCGATCGAAGCCGTAACCACTATGAACAACGTGGCAATCAGCGTCGAAAGTGATGTAACCTACCGTCAAATCATCGAAGCAAGCCGTTCGGTGGTTCGTGCAACTGTGGCCGATGCAATCGTCGCAGCCGCCCGCGAAATCACAGAATCCGCTGACATCAAAGCAATCTGCTGCTTCTCGCAATCAGGCACCACAGTCAGGCTAGTAGCCCGCGAACGCCCCCGCGTTCCGATCCTTGCACTGACGCCGCTGATCAAAACCGCGCGGCGCATGTGCCTGACATGGGGCGCGCATTGTGTGGTCACCGAAAAACAAGAACGCTTCAAAGGCGCCGTCATCTCGGCCGTCCACACTGCACGCACCTATGGCTTTGCCGAAGAAACGGACCAGATCGTCCTGACCGCAGGCGTGCCATTCAACGTGCAAGGGACAACAAACATTCTGCGAGTGGCTCCCTGTGATGAACGCCTAATCTACAAAGCCGATCCAGAATAAACGTGAACCTGTGCGAAGCATAACCACGACCGGAAACATTCTCCGCACGGAACGCCTCTGATAACATCGCATCCCGGTCTTACACTTGTCATCGGGATGGGTCTGATGTTGCTTTCCCTACTATCCATACTTACCGAATGGATCGATCTCAGTTCACCAAAATCCTAGACAGACTACTATTTACCACGGATGTTGCTCTTATCCAGCTGGCTTTCTATTTTGCACCGTACAGCTATAAACTAAACAACATTTCAAGTAACGTTTGCACCTTTCTTGGTCGCTACGTGCTTTAACCCGATTTTCTCTTGCACCGCCGCTCGACCCTGCCTATAGGACACGCCCTAGTATATCTGCGCGGCCGGCCAACGTGGCATGCCGAGTCGCGCCTACAACCACGGAGATGGAAATGCCCAAAATGAAAACCAAATCGGCCGCCAAGAAGCGCTTCAGCTTCACCGCGTCTGGTCGTGTGAAAGCTGGCGTCGCCGGCAAGCGTCACGGCATGATCAAACGTACGACGAAATTCATCCGCGACGCGTCCGGGACCATGATCCTAAACCCGTCCGATGCAAAGATAGTCAAAAAATACATGCCCTACGACCGGTAAGGAGAACGCCAGATGTCCCGCGTCAAATCAGGCGTTGTTACACACGCCCGCCACCGCAAAGTAATCAAGAAAGCTAAAGGCTATTACGCCGCCCGCAGCACCAACTTCCGCACGGCGACACAGGCCGTCGACAAAGCCCAGCAGTATGCAACCCGCGACCGCAAGGTCCGCAAACGCAACTTCCGCGCTCTGTGGATCCAGCGCATCAATGCCGCCGTCCGCCTATTCGACCTCGAAATGACCTACTCACGCTTCATAAACGGTCTAACGAAAGCCGGCATTGAAGTTGACCGCAAGGTTTTGGCCGACCTCGCCGTACAAGAACCCGAAGCGTTCAACGCCATCGCGGCTCAAGCCAAAGCTGCTCTAGCCTGATCTACAGGCTGTTTGACGTAAAAGGGCCGTCCCTAAGGGCGGCCTTTTTCATTTAGAATTCGCTTTGACTTGAAGACCTAGCAACCATCTATAACAATAATGCTTCAAAGATCTCATTCTTCCAAAAAACAGGCCGCCACTATGCGCCCAAGAAAAAATCAACCTAAGGTTTAATTCTGACTTTCCAGCATGGTCGACAAGACTGTCACAGTACCCATCTAGGCCGCCCCCTTCCCCTTGCATCGCGCGCCATCCAAGGCTAGCACCGTGCCGCATCCTAAGGAGGCTTCGCGATGAACGGGCTCGACACGCTCAAGGCCAAGTATCTGACCACTATTGCTTCTAGTGCGGATGAACCCACGCTCGAAAAGGTTCGGATTGCAGCTCTTGGCAAGAAGGGCGAAATTTCGGCGCTGATGGCAAGCCTAGGCAAGATGGAGCCTGAGCAGCGCAAGGCAGCGGGTGCCATGTTGAATGTATTGAAAGACGAGATCGACGCAGCTCTACGTACCCGCAAGACAGAGTTGGCCGATGCAACACTCGATGCGCAGCTAAAGAGCGAATGGCTTGATGTGACGCTGCCTGCCCGCCCGCGCCGTGTAGGCACGATCCATCCCGTGTCACAAGTAATTGAAGAACTGACCGCCATCTTCGCGGATATGGGCTTTGCTGTGGCCGAGGGGCCAGAGGTAGAGTCTGACTGGTATAATTTCGACGCATTAAACATCCCACCGGAACACCCCGCGCGGCAGGAGCATGACACCTTCTTCATGAACCGTGCAGAAGGCGATGAACGCCCGCCACATGTGCTGCGCACCCATACCAGCCCCGTCCAGATTAGGGCGATGATCGAACAGGGTGCGCCAATCCGCGTGATTGCCCCCGGTCGCGTCTATCGCATGGACATGGACCAGACCCACACGCCGATGTTCCATCAAATAGAAGGTCTATGCATCGACCGTGACATCAACATGGCCAATCTAAAATGGGTGTTGGAAGAATTCTGCCGCGCATTTTTCGAAATACCTTCGGTCGAACTGCGCTTCCGCGCCAGCCACTTCCCCTTTACCGAACCTTCGGCAGAAGTCGACATTCGTTGCTCGTGGGAGAGCGGTCAACTAAAGATAGGCGAAGGCAATCGCTGGATGGAAATCCTAGGGTCCGGCATGGTACACCCCAAGGTACTGAAAGCCGCAGGTGTTAACCCCGACGAATGGCAAGGTTTTGCCTTCGGCATGGGTATCGACCGTATCGCCATGCTGAAATACGGCATCCCCGACCTACGAGCCTTCTTCGAATCCGACTTGCGCTGGCTGCGCCATTACGGCTTTGCCGCGCTCGATCTGCCCACACTACCAGCAGGCCTGAGCCGCTCAAGGATAGACCGATGAAATTCACCCTTTCCTGGCTTGAAGACCACCTCGAAACAACGGCCTCGTTGGATGACATCCTCTACGCCTTGACCGACCTCGGCTTGGAAGTGGAAGAAGTATCAAACCGTGCTGCCAAACTAGCAAACTTCACGCTGGCCAAGATCACCCATACCGAGCAGCATCCCGATGCTGAAAAGCTACGCATTTGCCGTGTACAAACGGATGAGGGCGAAAAGCAGATCGTCTGCGGTGCACCTAATGCGCGAGCAGGAATAACGGTCGTACTGGCAAAACCAGGCGACTACGTTCCCGGTATCGACGTCACGCTTCGCGTGGGCAATATTCGCGGCGTCGAAAGCCACGGCATGATGTGTTCCGAACGAGAACTGGAACTGTCAGACGAACATAACGGGATCATTGAACTCACCAGCGGCGACGTAGGCCAGAAATTCACCGACTGGCTAGCCGTGAACCGCCCTTCCATCGTGGACCCAATGATCCACGTCAAAATCACCCCCAACCGTCCCGATGCGCTGGGTGTGCGTGGAATCGCACGTGATCTTGCGGCGCGTGGCCTCGGCACGCTGAAACCACTGACAATCCCGCAGATCAAGGACGGTTTTCCCTGCCCAATCACTGTAACCATCGACCCTGCGCTAAAATCCAAGGGCTGCTCACTATTTGCAGGACGGCTAATTCGTGGAGTCAAAAACGACCATTCACCTGCATGGCTGGCGGACCGGCTGACCGCCATCGGGCTGCGCCCGATTTCAACGCTAGTCGATATCACAAACTTTTTCACCTTTGCGCTGAACCGCCCGCTCCATGCGTTCGACGCGACCAAAGTACATGGCAACCTACGCATCCATCATGCCAAGGGCGGCGAGAAACTACTGGCGCTCGACGGCAAGACCTACACGCTGCAAGCAGGCATGATGGTGATTTCCGACGACCAAAATCTCACAAGCCTTGCCGGCATCATAGGAAGTGAATTATCGAGCTGCACGAATGAAACAGTCGATATTTTCCTCGAATCCGCCTTCTGGGACCCGATCACCATCGCAACCACCGGTCGTGCGCTGAAGATCAACTCAGACGCCCGCTACCGTTTCGAACGTGGTGTTGATCCCGCCTTCACCCTGCCGGGTCTGGACCTTGCCACACAGATGATCCTTGATCTATGCGGTGGCGAGACATCCAATCTCGCCGTTGACGGAACGGAGCACAATACCACCCGCGCCTACTACCTGAGCCCCGCCCGCGTCACAAATCTTGTCGGCATGGACATTCCCGAAGACGTAAAACGCAGTACGCTTCAAGCACTCGGCTTTACGCTGAATGGCGATATGATAACCCCACCGAGCTGGCGCCCAGATGTGCTGGGTGAAGCCGATCTGGTGGAAGAGATTGCCCGCGTCGCGTCGCTAACCAAACTAGTGGGCAAGCCGTTGACACGAGGCAAGACGGGCGTACCAAAGCCGATCCTGACACCGGCACAGGTGCGTGAACGAACAACACGGCGCACATTAGCCGCTCTCGGCTACAACGAATGCATCACCTATAGCTTCATCGACCATGAAGCTGCCACTTTATTTGGCGGTGGTACCGATACGGTAAAAATTGACAATCCTATCTCGTCGGAGATGACCCACCTGCGCCCTGATCTATTACCTGGCCTGTTACGCGCTGCTGCCCGCAACCAGGCACGCGGTTTTGCCGACCTCGCTCTGTTCGAAATAGGCCCTGTCTTCCATGGAGGCGAACCCGGAGAACAGCATGTGCAAGCAACTGGCCTTCTTGTCGGCGCGACCGCCCCGCGTGACCCTTTTTCCTCGCGCCGCAATGTCGACGTCTTCGATGCCAGAGCCGATGCCGATGCCGTGCTCTCAAACCTCGGCGCGCCTACCCGTGTACAAATCAACCGCAAGGTCGCACCGTGGTGGCACCCCGGACGTTCTGGTGTCGTTGCGCTTGGCCCAAACACACTTGCCACCTTTGGCGAAGTGCATCCAAAGATACTCCTCACGATGGGCGTCAAAGGCCCCGCAGTGGCATTCACAGTCCTTGTAGCGAACGTACCCCTGCCCAAAGTTAAAACACCCTCTCTCCCCGCGCTAATCCTGCGCGACCTGCAAGCGGTAGAGCGTGACTTTGCCTTCGTGGTAGATAACAATGTCGAGGCGCTAACCGCGATCAACGCGGCCACAGGCGCCGACAAAACATTGATCGAAAGCGTGCGCCTATTTGACCAGTTCACCGGCGACAAAGCCGAGGCGCAAATGGGAACGGGCAAGAAATCCATCGCGCTAACCGTCCGCCTACAACCGATCGACAAGACCCTGACTGACGCCGAAATCGAAACTGTTTCAGCCAAGATCGTGGATAAGGTCATCAAGGCAACCGGCGGCACGCTGCGAAGCTAGGCCAAAGGGCAAGAAAACTTTCTCTAGCCCTTCACTATGATCCGATTATTCACGAAAACATCCGCTCCGCAAATCTCTCTCGCAGTTTGGAAACTTCATCCCCTTGCGTAACCAAGGAATAAGCAAGGGAGGGTAGTCACTTTCGTCCGAACATCCACCCAAATAACACGCGCCCACGATCACCAAAGCGACCCACACGATCGTCCAGATCCTCAATTGACTGCTGCACGTCAATCACCGCCGGATCGATAGTACGTTCGCGAAATCGCAGCCACATGCGTCGGATCGTAAATAGCGCCGACAACAGCAACAACAGAATGATGATATTAACCCAAGGAATAATTGTCACATCAGGGCTTTCAACCTGACGCAGGTCGATCACGTTGGGAAAGATCGTAAACAGTTGGTTGCGCCAACCGTAATGAGTGATAGCCACCCAGATTGGGTTCACCTTTGTCGACACCAATTCCTTAGCCTCAGTCGCGACGCTAAAACTATCCATCTTGAAATAAGGCGGCCATCCCCAACCGGTATCCTCATTGCGGTATTCCATCGTACTTCCATCGGGATAGACCGCATTAATAAAAAAAATGTCACGGCTGGTCGAAGCAGCAGTGCCCACATCGGGCGAAGCGAAGAACCAAGAATTCTCGCCTATATCCATACGCCGATTCTCGGTGCCAACGATGCGCACAATGTCATGCTGAGGAAGTGTATAGTGAAAGAAAGCAAAGAGCAGTAACGCTACTAAGCCCAAAAAGCTCCACTTCACATAGCGCATCGCGTCATCCCCTGAAACTCAGCCACACAAGAACCAATATGACCCCAACCGGCAGGATGTAAACCAGCCAAAGCAGTTTGCGTTTCAAACTATACTCGTAATCATTCATCCCTTGGGCAATATAATCATCGTAACGGCCCTTCACATCACCATCGACACGGCGCTCATAATATACTTTTTTCCGGCCACTCCCGCCGAACCGGGCATGCGTAGATACGTAACAGCTCATAGGCCACTGTCAGCAGGGCGAGACCTAACAAAAACAGATAAACAGAGTGACCATGGATATAACCCCACACAAGCCTTAGCCTCGTCTGTAAATTACCTACGGTCCGAGCCTGCTCCAAGCTTACCCACCTAAGCTATGAATAAAAGCTTAGGATGTAGCAGATAACACGCGACCTTTATAACGCTGATATTGCAAACTTTCCAACACGAGCGACCACCCGAAGCACTAAACCACGATATTATCGATCAGCCGCACATCGTCGACCCAAGCCGCCGCCAGCATCCGCAAAGAGCGGGTTGAATCAATAATCGGTCCAAGCATATCGGCATCGACAATCTCAATATATTCCACACTATCGAAACCTTCGCCCAACACCGCTGCCTTGGCCTGCGCCAACACTTCGTCTAGGGGCTTCCCGTTGCGAAACTGCCGTGCCGCGCTCAGCATAGCTGCGTAAAGCGCAGGTGCCTTGCGACGGCCTTCAGCTGTCAAGCGCTGGTTACGTGACGACATCGCCAGACCGTCAGGATCACGCACGGTTTCGCAACCAATAATCTCAACATTCAAGTTCAAGTCACGCACTAATTGACGCACCATCTGCAACTGCTGCCAATCTTTTTGCCCAAAATAAGCGCGATCGGCCTGTGACATTCCCAAAAGCTTGGTCACGACCGTGGCCACTCCGTCAAAATGTCCCGGACGCAGCGCCCCTTCCAACGGAGCTGAAACGCCGCCTACAGAAACGGTCGTCACAAAACCCGCCGGATAAACCTCCTCCACACGAGGCGCAAAGACAGTATCCACCCCGGCCGTCGCCAGAAGAATGGCGTCGTTTTCCTCGGTCCGGGGATATTTCAACAAATCGTCGGGATTGTTGAACTGCTTAGGGTTAACAAAAATTGTAGTAATCACTCGCCCACAATCGCGTTTAGCCACACGGGCCAACGACAGATGCCCTTCGTGCAAAGCACCCATCGTCGGCACCACACCCACCGAATGCCCTTCGGCTTTCCATGCCGCCACTTGCGTACGCAGCTCGACAACCGTCCTAAGGATCAAGATTTCACCTTATCGGCAAAACCATGCTCGGCAGCGGGAAACGTTCGCGTCCGCACCTCAGCAGCATAGGAGGCAATCGCCTCGTCGGCCAGCCGGCCCAACTCAGCATAACGCTTCACAAATTTAGGCTGGAAATCACTAAACAACCCCAGCATATCATCAACCACCAGCACCTGCCCGTCACAATCAACCCCAGCACCAATACCAATGGTCGGGATCATCAACGTCCGCGTAATCTCAGCCGCCAAATCAACCGGCACCTTTTCCAACACGATAGAAAAAGCCCCTGCCGCTTCACAAGCCTTGGCATCGGCCATAACACGATCAGCCTCGCCACCACGTCCGACAACCTTATAGCCGCCAAGCGTGTTAATTGATTGCGGCGTCAGACCGACATGGGCCATTACTGGAATACCCCGCGCAACCAAGAAGGATATGGTTTCAGCCATATGCACGCCGCCCTCCAGCTTAACAGCAGAGGCCCCCGTCTCGGCCATCATCCGCGCGGCATTGCGATAAGCCCGCTGCGAACTCTCCTCATAGCTGCCAAAAGGCATGTCGATCACCGCCATCGCCTTCGACAACCCGCGCACCACGGCGCGACCATGCAAAATCATCATCTCCATCGTGACGCCCAACGTCGTCGGCATGCCGTGCAACACCATCCCGACCGAATCGCCAACAAGGACGATATCACAATACGGATCGACCAAACGCGCCACAGGCGTAGTATAAGCGGTCAAGGCCACCAAGGGCGTACCGCCCTTGCGGACCCTGATTTCGGGCGGAAGCAGCGAACGAAGCGGGGCAAATACACTCATGTTTTGACAGGCTCCCGTCTTTCATCTTTGTTCAATATAGAGACACAGCAGTAGCACAACGGCAAGTTCGTCACGCGACGTTGCTACAAAATTTTATCCCCGCCCATTCCACCATCACAATAGCCTTCCCTGTCATGGTATCAACAACAAGGCCCCCACGATCCTACTCAAACACATTACTCGCAACGGTATCAAAACCGAAGTCACACGCCCCAATGTCAGCCAAAATTTTGAAAGAAAATTTGCGATGCGGCACATGAAACATCGAAGACCACGACAGAGTTTATTCCGACTTCTGGCAATCAATATTCAGCAAATAGAAGATTTTCTACAGCGATATGTCCATAGCTACACGGAGCGTTTCATCCTGACTAACAGCGCAGGCAACAAAACCCATCCGCATACAAGCGACAGCTAAATGATTCATCGATGATACGAAGACACTTGGGAAACTATAAAACCACGTTCAAGGATTATATGATCCCCCCCTGATCCGTTAATTTACCACAACTACTACTTCCTCGCCTGTCAATTTAAGCAACGTAAGCCAGTCTTCTTCTATGTCCTTGTTACAGATAACTCGCAGGCCAACGCTTTTTCACCCTAATCGCGGCAAGAGACTCGACCTCCAGCCTAAACCTTGTCATCGATAACCACCGCTATAAAAACAAGCGCGAAAGCTTTCTGGGCGAGATGTTCGACTTCTGATCCAGTCCCAAATAGAAAAGGCCCCGGCGTTCCTGCCGGGGCCTTTCCACTTCACAAAAATAAAACTTACGACTCAGCTTGTTCATTGGTCTCAGTAATTTCCTGACCGGTAGTCTGGTCAATCATCTTCATACCAAGGCGAACCTTGCCCCGATCGTCAAAACCTAAAAGCTTAACTTTAACTTCTTGGCCTTCCTTCAGGATCTCATTTGGATGGTTCAAACGCTTATTAGCAATTTGTGACACGTGAACCAAACCGTCACGCTTACCAAAGAAGTTCACAAAGGCTCCAAAGTCGACTAGTTTTACGACCTTGCCGGTGTATATCTGGCCTTCTTCCGGCTCTGCCACGATCGACCAAATCATGTCATAAGCCTTCTTGATGGCTTCCGCTGACGAGGACGCAATCTTAATCATGCCGTCGTCATTGATGTCGACCTTGGCGCCTGACAACTCGACAATCTCGCGGATCACCTTACCACCCGAACCGATTACTTCACGGATTTTATCCGTAGGTATCATCATGGTCTCAATCTTGGGAGCATACTCGCTAAAACCCTGCGGAGCCGAGATGGCTTTTGCCATTTCACCGAGAATGTGCAAGCGACCATCCTTGGCCTGCGCCAGAGCCTGCTCCATGATCACAGGCGTGATACCTGCAACCTTGATGTCCATTTGTAACGAGGTAATACCGGCGGTGGTGCCTGCAACCTTAAAGTCCATATCGCCGAGGTGATCTTCATCACCAAGAATGTCGGTCAACACGGCCCAGCGGCCATCCTCCTCTAGGATCAAACCCATCGCCACGCCAGCGACAGGAGCCTTCAACGGAACACCCGCATCCATCATCGACAAAGAAGCGCCGCAAACCGTAGCCATCGACGAAGAGCCATTAGATTCGGTAATCTCGGATACAACGCGTATAGTATAAGGAAAGTCAGTGGACGCAGGCAGCACGGCCTGAAGCGCGCGCCATGCCAACTTTCCGTGACCAATTTCACGACGACCGGGCGAACCCACACGACCAACTTCGCCAACCGAATAAGGCGGGAAATTATAATGCAGCAGGAAATTCGAACGACTGTTACCATGCAGAGCATCAATAATCTGCTCATCCTCGCCGGTACCAAGCGTAGTCACGACCAACGCCTGCGTTTCGCCGCGAGTAAACAGCGACGAGCCGTGCGTACGCGGTAAGACACCGGTTTCCGAAACAATTGGACGGACGGTCTTGTTATCACGTCCATCAATACGTGCGCCACCGTTGATGATATCTCCGCGCAGAATTGAAGATTCCAACTTCTTAATCGCCGAGCCGAGGTTAATGTCAGCAAGGTCTTCTTCCGACATCGCGTCCTTAATTGTCGCGACAGCGGCAGAAATTGCATTAGTGCGCTCCTGCTTGTCCTTGATCGCAAACGCGGCGCGCATCTGAGTTTCGCCAGCGACTTTAACCTTAGCGTAAAGCGCCGAATAATCAGAAGCTTCGAAATTGAACGGCTCTTTGGCAGCAACTTCCGCCAGATCAATAATCAGATCAATCACCGGCTGCATCGCGGCATGGCCGAACTTAACCGCACCGAGCATTTCTTCTTCGGTCAACTCATAAGCTTCTGATTCCACCATCATCACGGCATCTTTGGTACCCGCGATAACAAGATCAAGCCTCTGGTCGGGGCTATTGCGTAGGCTCTGCAGGTCATCAATCGAAGGGTTAAGCACATATTTGCCGCCCGAGAATCCGACACGAGCCGCACCAATCGGGCCCATGAACGGCACGCCGGAGATAGTGAGCGCAGCAGATGCCGCGATAATCGCTACAATATCAGGTTCGTTGTAAAGGTCATGCGACAACACGGTGCACATGACGAGGACTTCGTTCTTGAAGCCTTCAACAAATAGCGGACGGCAGGGACGGTCAATCAGACGCGAGGTCAGCGTCTCTTTCTCCGACGGACGGGCCTCACGTTTAAAAAAACCACCCGGAATCTTGCCGGCGGCGTAGTATTTTTCTTGGTAGTGCACGGTTAGCGGGAAGAAGTCCTGCCCCGGCTTTGCAGCTTTGGCAAAAGTGACATTTGCCATCACCGAGGTCTCACCCAGCGTGGCGATAACACTCCCGTCAGCCTGACGGGCAATCTTACCTGTTTCCAGGGTAAGCGTTTCGCCGCCCCACTGGATCGATTTCTTTTGAACGTTGAACATCAGCGAATCCTATCTAAGAGCACCCACGGCCCCTGCCGTGTCTCTCGTGTCATTGGCGGCCCCATTGCCACCACCCCCTATCCTTTGCATGTGGCCGAGGGCAGACCTCACATCTCAGATGGGCAGCGCATATAGCAAAAGACAGTGTTTGGAAAGCATTGAGTCAGACAATATAAAAAGCGACGTTTGACACAAACTCCGCGCCAATTTCTAACCCAGAAACCTAAATCACCCGTCAAAAAATGCACAGGCCTGAATCTGCAGCAAATTTCAAAGAAATTTCTAGGTCAGAAATCACTTTGCCTGAAAACGAAAAACACCCGCAAGCTTTCGGTGCGGGCGTTCCGTTTTGTAACCGTGATTTAGACTAGCGACGCAAACCGAGGCGGCCGATCAGCGACTGGTAGCGGTCTTCGTCCTTAGCCTTAAGGTAATCCAAGAGCTTGCGACGCTGAGCAACCATCATCAGAAGACCGCGACGTGAATGATTATCTTTCTTGTGATCTTTGAAGTGCTCGGTCAGCGTAGCAACACGCGACGACAGGATCGCAACCTGAACTTCCGGCGAGCCGGTGTCATTCTCTTTAGTGGCGTATTCCTTGATAAGGCGAGCTTTTTCTTCGACGGTGATCGACATCAATATCTCCTTTGAAGAGGGTGATGGCACAAGCCGGGATGTCGTCCAGCAGGGCCGTTGATACCTTTGAAAGACAAAGGATGCGGACGTATAAAAGGGAATCGCTACAAAAGGGAAGTCTGTTTCGTCACGACGACCAACCACGGCGACAGAACCGTTAACCAAGAATTAAAAAAGAGACGCCAAAGATCTGTTAGAAATGGATAATTTATCCTCGCCAATCAAATGTAGTATTGACGCAAAGATCTGCTGCAGATGTGGAATATCAGTATACTAGGGCTCTTTAATCTGATCGGGCTGGTTGCGTCCGGTTTGGTTATAAATCCAATAATTGGGTAAGATAATGATCTCGCCGCACCCGAAAAACTCAACGACACGGTCACGAACTAGAGACATAACTAAGTAGCTAGAAAGAGAGAAAAAGCCTGACGCCAAAAAAACCAGCCGGAACCGATGGCGAGGACAAGGTTGACCCTACAGAGCGTAATATTAGGGTCAATTTGACCAAATCTCCGGATGGCGATCATATTTGATGGACAATGGATGCTTCGGATGACCATCCTGCGTAAAGCCAAGCGCGTAAAGCGGACAACCAGCGGAACGCAACAGTCTCTCGACCTCTGGTCCACGATCCATGAAGGCGCCATGCGCACCCCATGCGCAAATGATACGATCCGCCCATTCCACAGCACTCTGACTAATGAACGCATCGTTGAAAGGACCAACGGGATCTGACTGCACCCGCATCAAACGAGGATTGGTAGAACGGAAAGCAAAGATATTTGTCACACGAAACGCACCAAAACCAAGTGCCCGTGCACGCCTCTCGCAGCGCTCGACTGTTGGATCGTTCTGCGTTTCGGTGGCAGTCGAAGGGTTGAGCATCACAAAAAGCACCCTTTGGCTGTCAAGGTTCCATACCCGCGTCAATAGGTAGCGATAGCTTTCGCAATCGGAATACACCGCCGTGCTCTCCGCATCGCCTTTTTGGTGGTGCCGTGTGATCATCCTTTATACCCTTTATCAGCGTCGGTGGGTTATCTGCCATCCGGAGACCCCGAGAATATTTGAACCAACGCAGAAGCGAAAGCAGCCATCAATTAAACACGCGGATCGGATGCAATTCTCCGGATTTGTAAATACCGACAGCCACGGCACGACCCTGATAGCTAGCCCATACCTGATCGCACGGTCCGACATTTAATCCACTCACCTTACCCGGATTACCATTCTTAAGCCGCGCCGCGCCTTCGGCTGTAGCAAAAACTTCGGGAAGGTCTACAAGAGCAAACTCAAGCGGCAACAAAAGCGCGTCAATCTCATCGGTACGAGCAAGACAATCGATGCGTTCAAAGCTTACCCCCTGCGATGCATTAAACGGACCAGACCATTCGCGCCGAAGCCAAGACACATGGCCAAGACAGCCAAGCGCCTGCCCCAGATCGCGGGCGATAGACCGAACATAGCCGCCCTTGCCACAAACCATTTCCAACTCGACATGGTCAGCGTCCATCCGACCGAGCACCCTCAAGCTTTTCACCCAGAGCGGACGCGCGGCGAGTTCCATCGTCTTACCCTCGCGTGCCAGATCATAGGCACGTTTACCGTTGGACTTGACGGCCGAGAATTGCGGAGGCACCTGCATAATCTCGCCTTGGAAAGCGCTAATAGCAACCGCGATAGCGGCATCTGTCGGGCGCAGGTCGGAAGCAGCAATTACCTCGCCCTCTGCGTCGTCTGTAGTCGTGGCTGCGCCAAGACGCACCATGAAGCGATAACATTTAAGTGCATCTACAATATAAGGTACTGTCTTCGTCGCCTCACCCAGAGCCACGGCCAGAACGCCAGTCGCCGCCGGATCAAGCGTTCCCGCGTGTCCTGCCTTTTGCGCCTGAAACGCCCATTTCATCTTATTCACAACGGCAGTTGAAGTGATACCTGCGGGTTTATCAATGACAAGCCAGCCCGAAACCGCCCTGCCTTTTTTTGTCCGCACCATCGCGTTATCCCTTTCATGATAAGGCTATGGCTGCTAGTCAAGCCAACCAATCGCGTCAACCTTACTCTGCGTCACCTTTCCCCTTCCACATCCACACAAATGCCTGTTATCCCTTTACCCATGAAATGGACATTATCAAACACCTTGACCATCATCCGTCTGTTTGCCGCGCCCAGCGTAGCGGTGATGTTCCTGTATTTTCATCGTCCACTCGCAGACTGGTTCGCGCTAGCACTGTTTATCACCGCAGCGATCACCGACTGGTTCGATGGCTACATAGCGCGCGCATGGAAACAAGAAAGCAAGTTTGGCGCAATGCTGGACCCAATCGCCGACAAAGCGATGGTCGTAATCGCGCTTGTGATCATCACCGGCTACTCGGGCATGAACCCGTGGCTGATCCTACCAGTCACCGCAATCTTATTTCGCGAGGTCTTCGTCTCGGGTCTGCGGGAGTTTCTAGGGGCCAAAGCCGGACTTCTTAGCGTAACCAAGCTGGCTAAATGGAAGACAACCGCGCAAATGGTCGCCATTTCAGTACTATTTCTAGGCACGGGCCTCGAACATCTGGAAGGCATTGCCCGTCAAGGTATGACACCAGACCAATATGCCGAACTGGTAACGCAAGGCTTGGCCGATCCTATCAGGTCTTGCGGCACACGAGGATGTTCGTCCTATGCCACAATGGTTGGACTGAGCTTGATCTGGATCGCAGCAATACTCACCTTGATGACAGGATGGGACTACTTTCGCAAATCTCTGCCCTTCCTGCGCGAGGATAAATGATCAACGTAATATATTTCGCATGGGTCCGCGAGAGAATCGGCCTACCGCGCGAACGGATCGAAACCAATGCGGCAACGGTTTTAGATCTGATAGACGAACTTTCCGCCCGCGAAGCGCGCTACGCGGCAGCTTTTGCCGACCGCGCCTCGCTTCGAGTGGCGCTGGATCAGAAACTTTCATCATTCGACGCCCCGCTTATAGATGTACAAGAAGTCGCCTTTTTTCCTCCCATGACGGGTGGTTAACATGCGCATCGTCGTCCAAGCCGCACCTTTAAATCTGGGCGCAGAAACCAATACCTTTGCGGCGAATGCCAAAGGGGCAGGCGCAATCGTCACTTTTACCGGACTGGTCCGCGACAATGGCGGAACGCTGACAGCAATGGAAATCGAGCATTATCCAGGCATGACCGAAAAAGCGATTGCGACAATCACGACCGAAGCCACAACCCGCTGGTCTCTTACCGATGCGCTGGTGATCCACCGCTTCGGTAGACTAGCAGCCAACGAGCCTATCATGATGATCGCTACTGCAGCGCTGCACCGAACCAATGCCTTCGCAGCGGCAGAATTTCTAATGGATTACCTGAAATCTCGCGCACCATTCTGGAAAAAGGAAATCAGTGCGAGCGGTGCAAAATGGGTCGCAGCCAAAGACGCAGACGAGACCGCACTGAACCGCTGGTAGTTGACCAGAAAAAACCGTTCAGGACTACCGTGGAAGGTAAACCCCCTTATCTCTCCAAGCCGAAAGAGCCCCAACAATTTGTCCTAGAGAGCGCAAACGTCTACGCTTGGAAAACAAATTATGCGGCAAAAACAAACCGCCCACTGCCGGCACAAACGCCCGCAAGAACGGCAACGGACGGCGATACTTATGCAAAACATAACAACGTGACCGCGCCATATGATACCCTTTGAACCACGCTGCCGTACGCGGCGCTCCGGTTCCAGCGATGTGGCGCACTTGCGCTTCGGGAATGTGCCAAAGCGTTCCGTACTGACCAAGCCGGATCGCGATGTCGTGGTCTTCATGATAAAGAAATATCGACGGATCGAAACCACCGATGCGTTCGAACAGGCTACGCCGGACAAACAGTGCACAGCCTGTCAGAATCAATACCGGCTCGGCCATTGCAGGCACAGCTTTACGTATGCCCCCACCAGGCAGCAAAATCGAAGTCGTCTTAAACTGTGCCCGTCCACGACCGTCAAGCACCAAAGGATTTGCGGCCACAAGGTCCGGCAAGCGCCGTGCTGCCGTTTCCAGCGCGGCTATACAGCCTTGGCCGAGAACCACATCAGGATTAACGAAGAACAAAAACTCGGTCCTTGCCTGCGTAGCTCCAGCGTTACAGCCACGTCCGAAGCCCTCATTTTGGTCCCTCCGCACCAGCAACGCCCCAAATTCCGCAGCAAGCGGTGCAAGATTGTCGTTGCCACCATTGTCGACGACCACACATTCCGCCTGCCCGACTACAGATTCCAGCATTTTTCGCAAGACGGCACTGCTGTTATAAGAAACCGTCACTACGGTGGTGGCGCTAGTCAAGGCTTTGTCTCCAGTTAACAACCGCAACACAAAAACACAGTTTTACGCAGTCGAGTCAAAACCGCCCCATACTCTGAAACCTTTGGTTAATTGGACACTTTAGCAAATCTCAAATAGGGAAGTCTAATATCCAGCTCACCAAAACGCTCTTTCGCTTGGTCGTTGTTCAAAGCCAACGCCACGATGACATCCTGACCCGGGACCCAGTTCGCAGGCGTGGCCAAAGGCACACCATCGGTCGCCTGCACGGCGTCGAGGGCCCGCAGTATCTCAGCAAAGTTGCGACCAACCGACATCGGGTAGGTCATGGTCAACCGCACCTTCTTATCCGGCCCGATAATATAAACCGTCCGCACCGTAGCCGAATGGGCAGGCGTACGCCCCTCGGTCGGCAGATAATAATCGGCAGGCAACATGTCATATGCTTTAGCCAAGGTCAGTGACGAATCGTCAATGATCGGGAAATCGGCAGGCGCGCCGCCAAATGCCTCGATATCGCGTTTCCACTTCTCGTGATCGCTGACCGAGTCAACCGATACGCCAA
>JADZAO010000073.1 GCA_020852535.1 Paracoccaceae bacterium
CCGCGGAATAGAACCACGGATAAGCACAAAAAAGAATGCGGACCTGCGCAATGATGTAGCTGACGCTGATCATTAATGTAATAAATGCGGATCCACTTGATCAAAACACCCTTTCTGGTAGCTTGGTGAAGCAATCATCAGCCCATCGGCGCAGTAGTTTCTAGTATCATATCAAAAAAATTTTTGAAAAAATAAAGGAAACAAAATGAATTTTAAGCAAGCAGTCACAAGCGGCTTTTCTAATTATGCTACATTCAACGGCCGCGCCCGCCGTTCAGAATTCTGGTGGTGGATTATTTTTGTGGTCCTCTCGAGAGCCGTCGTCGGCATACTAGACGCCTCCCCGTTCGACGGCCAACTCTCAGCCATCTTACGACTGGTCCTGTGGCTCCCCAGCTTCGCAATGCAAGTACGCCGTCTGCATGACGTCGACCGTTCGGGCTGGTGGTCGTTAATATTCCCACTATCACTCTACTGGTTCTGCATTGCTGGTACCACTGGCCCCAACCGCTTCGGCTCCGACCCACGTACTCTACCGTGACAGGCAGTGTTCTCCGAGAAAAATTAGGATCCCCCGAAGAGCCGCCACGTAAAGATGACCAAGAAAAGCACTTATTTTAAAAGGAAAAAGTTTTCAACCAAGGTGAAAACACCTATCTTAGCTTAGCTTAGCTTAGCTTAGCTTAGCTTAGCTTAGCTTAGCCAAAATACTCCCTTAACAACAATGATCCAGCAAGAGAAACTGAAGAGGCTGCCGCGCAATCATCCCGAAGTGATCCGCCCGTTCCACTTTGAAGTTGGAAGCTCACCCGTAGGATTCCCCACAAAATCAAAAGCTCAATCTATCGCACCACGCTTTTCGATCTGCACTTTCTAAAGAGACATCTCACCACCGCGTCTCACTCTAATTGTCCGATCCGAGATGTGATCTGAAACTATGACCAAAACCATCCACTAAAAAACGAAAAGGCCAAACGCAACAGCAGGCCTTTTCAAAATTTATCCCTGCTACTCAGAACGTCGGGCGGATAATAATCTCCACGCGGCGGTTCCGCGCACGACCTTCCGGTGTCAGGTTCGATGCGACCGGCTGGCCCTCCCCACGGCCATAAGCGTTCACACGATTTCCCGGCACGCCATTACCGAGCAACACCTGCGCCACCGAAAGCGCACGACGCTGCGACAGGTCCTGATTATAAACTGCAGTCCCGCTATTGTCGGTATGGCCCACGATATCGATCAAGCTATTTGGATAGCGTTGCAGGTTGCCTGCGATGGCCCCAATGTCAAGCATCAGATCCAGACGCAGCGAAGCGCTATCCAACGCAAAAAGCACATCCTGCGGCATATTCACGACCAGATAGTCGCCCATATTGGTCACGCTAAACGTACCATTGATCTGTCGCAATTCGTTCGCCTGCTGATCAAGCGCATTACCAATAGCTCCACCAACTGCCGCG
Source organism: Paracoccaceae bacterium (assembly GCA_020852535.1). Classification (GTDB taxonomy): domain Bacteria; phylum Pseudomonadota; class Alphaproteobacteria; order Rhodobacterales; family Rhodobacteraceae; genus Paragemmobacter. The sequence goes on from JADZAO010000073.1 coordinate 1,461, forward strand.
CCGATGGCACCACCAACGGCCGCTTTGGCAAAGGGATCATCGTCCGCATTCGCCCCCGCAGCAGCGCCTAAAAACCCGCCAATGACCGCACCCGCATTTCGATTTGCGTTAGGGTTCGTCGCAACCGATCCCTCCGAAGGCGCACTCATATTTGGATCTCTACAAGCCGTCAGGCCCAGAACAGCCAATACAAAAAGGGAAACAGAAACTTTAATACTCATGGTCTGACGCCTCGACTATTTTTCTAGCCCGTTCTCCGGGCTCAAGTGCAAAAATATACCAACCACGACACGCAGCAAATAGCCCACGCCCGCAAATAACAGCTTTCTGCCTATCACATTTGGGTGCGAACGGCCTCCCATGCCAGAATTGCACGCTTGACCGAAAGGCCCCAGTGATAGCCCCCCAAAGCACCACTCTTGCGCAAGACGCGATGACAGGGAATTAAAAATGAAACCGGATTGCGCCCCACCGCTGTTGCGACCGCTCGCACAGCCTTTGGCATCCCAACCGCTTCGGCAAGCTGCGAATAGCTAGTGACATAGCCGCTTTGTACCCGCAGCAAAGTCTCCCAGACCTTAATCTGGAACGGCGTGCCGATAAGGTAAAGCGGCACGTCCTCACCCCCGCCAAAGGCCGCCCCGATCCACGGTTCCAACAACGCCGTATCCTCAACGAACGTCGCCTGCGGCCAACGCCTCCGCAAATCGAGAACAGCTTCAGCCTCCCCCATCTCGGCAGCAAAACCCATACCGCAGATACCACACTCGGTTCCCATAACAACGGTCTTGCCAAAAGGCGTCTCGAACCAGCCCTGCCTGATTACCAGCCCCTCGCCTCCCCGCGTATATTCATCAGGATTCATCGCCGACCAGCGCAAAAACAGATCATGCGAGCGACCACCTTTCGACAGACCCGCAGTCGGCACAGTTTCCAACGCGGTGAGCGGCTCGACTAGAAAGCGCCAAGCATGGTCGAGTATCATATCTTGTTTACACCGTTTAGGCGGCACACCAAGCCATTGCATGAAAACCTGCTGAAAATATACCTTACTCATCCCCATCCGCGTGACTAGATCGTCCGGCGTCAGCGCAGGGCCGCCCGCATCGATTTCGCGCAACGCGCGAGCAATTACGTCATAATTATAGTTCTGTCTCTGACCGGTCATGGCAGCTCTCCTTACGCCCAACTATAGACGATAATTCCACCCTCGTGCGACCAGATTTCTGCGTTTTCACCATGACCCTTGCCTCACGGCGATCACTCCCCTAATCCCGTGTTCATGGTGCGCCAACTCACATATCCCGAAATGAAGGCCATCTTCACAACGTTTCAGGCCGTTGAGCCCGAACCGAAGGGCGAACTACACCACACAAACGCCTTCACCCTGCTGGTCGCCGTGGCGCTCTCGGCTCAGGCCACCGACGCAAGCGTGAACCGCGCCACAAGGTCACTCTTCCAAATCTCCGACACGCCTGAAAAAATGCTGGCCTTGGGCGAGGAAGGGCTGACAGATTACATCAAAAGCATCGGGCTCTTTCGCAACAAGGCCAAGAACGTCATCAAACTTTCGCAAATTTTATTAGAAAGCTATGGCTCCGAAGTCCCCTCCTCCCGTGCGGCCCTGCAGTCTCTTCCTGGAGTGGGCCGCAAGGCCGCCAATGTCGTGCTAAACATGTGGTTTCGCCAACCCACACAGGCGGTTGACACCCATATCTTCCGGGTCGGCAATCGCACCGGCATTGCACCGGGACGCGATGAAACAGCGGTTGAGCGCGCCATCGAAGACAACGTCCCCGCCGAATTCCAGCTTCAAGCGCATCACTGGCTTATCCTGCATGGCCGCTATATCTGTGTGGCGCGCAAACCCAAATGCGGCATCTGCCCGATCCGCGATCTCTGCCTATACGAGGAAAAGACAGATGAAAAAGTATGACGTGATCGGGATCGGCAATGCCATCGTCGACGTGTTCACCAAAACCGATGACAACTTCATCGAAATGATGGGCATCGAAAAAGGAATCATGCAACTGGTAGAGCGCGAACGCGGCGAAGTGCTTTACGCCGCGATGAAAGACCACGTACAGGTACCAGGTGGATCGGTTGCAAACACCATCGCAGGTTTAGGCAACCTCGGCCTGCGCACAGCCTTCATCGGACGGGTACGTGACGATACGCTCGGTCGCTTCTACGAAAACGGCATGGTCAGCAGCGGCACCGACTTTCCGAACCCGCCCGTCACAGGGGGAGAACTCCCGACCTCACGTTCAATGATCTTCGTCTCACCCGACGGCGAACGATCAATGAACACCTATCTTGGTATTTCCTCCGAACTCGGCCCCGATGACGTAGCTGACGATATTGCCGGAGAAACTGCCTTCCTGTTTCTAGAAGGCTATCTCTACGATAAACCCAAGGGCAAGCAGGCTTTCGAACGCGCCGCGAAACTCTGTCGGCGGGCGGGCGGCAAGGCGGGCATCGCGCTGTCGGATCCTTTCTGCGTAGATCGCCACAGGAAGGACTTTCACCGACTAGTGAAGGAATTGGACTATGTAATAGGCAACCAACACGAATGGTCTTCGCTCTACCAATCCGACATATCCTCGGCTTTGAAACAGGCCGCCCGCGACGCAGACATAGTGGTCTGCACGCAGTCAGGTGACGAGGTCATTCTCATGCGCGGCGACGAGAGCGTCACAGTGCCCGTCCGCCGCGTGGTGCCCGTCGATGCCACAGGTGCAGGCGATCAATTCGCGGCTGGTTTCCTCTACGGTCTTGCCACAGGCCAATCACTCGCCACTGCAGGCCGCATGGGCTGCACCGCTGCGTCCGAAGTGATCAGTCATTTTGGCGCCCGCCCCGAAATCGACCTCAAAGCCCTCTTCCGCAAGGAAGCACTAATATAACCAAACATGCGACTTGGCATTGACCTCGTCTAAATAGAAATATTTAACGCAAAATCATTAAAAACAACGGGGACAAACAATGAAGCGCATTCTTTTCTTCGTCGCACCACTCTGTATTGCTCTCGCATTGTACGGATTTGCCACGACAACGGTCAACACAGACAGTTACAATCGCAACGTGTACAGCTACGAAGGAAGCGACGCCAAAATATATCTTGTTTCTACAATCCATCGTATAAGTAATCGTATAAATAAACTCGAACCAATAATACTCGTCACACTGCTCACTATTTTCGTCGTCACCGCAGTCGCTCGACTGATGATCGAGGTTGCGGAGCTTAATGAGATCAAAAAATCAAACAATAAAGGTAAAGATATTTAACTCAAACCTCAAAAGAGAATATCAATATGATTTCAATAGGTACGAAGTTCTAGACCAATAAGAACACCTTGATATATCACCTTGGGGTCAAAGCTAGACTCGTCCCATCTTTTCCATTCGCGCTGCACGCAGCTGGGCAAAATCGTCGCCCGCGTGATAGGATGACCGCGTCAACGGCGTTGCTGACACCATCAAGAAACCCTTGCCATAAGCTGCAGCTTCATAGGCTTTAAACTCATCCGGCGTCACAAAACGGGCCACGCGGTGATGCTTGGGCGTGGGCTGTAGATATTGCCCAATAGTTAGAAAATCTACATCCGCAGCCCGCATATCATCCATAACCTGCAATACGCCTTGTCGATCTTCGCCAAGGCCCACCATGATACCCGATTTGGTAAACATGGTCGAATCAAGCTCTTTTACCTTTTGTAAAAGTCGCAGGCTGTGAAAGTAACGTGCACCAGGGCGTACCTCGGGATATAGCCCCGGCACGGTTTCAAGGTTGTGGTTGAACACATCGGGCCGCGCCTCGACCACAATTTCCAGCGCAGAGGAAGGACATTTCAAGAAATCAGGCGTCAAAATTTCGATTGTCGTGTTGGGGGAGCGTTGACGTATCGCGCGGATTGTCTGGGCAAAATGCTCGGCACCGCCGTCAATCAAATCGTCGCGATCAACGCTGGTCACAACCACATGGTTAAGCCCAAGTTCGGCGACCG
>JADZAO010000074.1 GCA_020852535.1 Paracoccaceae bacterium
ATGTTTCTATCCACGCCCCCGTGAAGGGGGCGACCGCAGTCTATTATTGATCAAACGCCATCTCTAACGTTTCTATCCACGCCCCCGTGAAGGGGGCGACAAGAGGGCTTATGAGATCAAGCCTTTTGTAGACAGTTTCTATCCACGCCCCCGTGAAGGGGGCGACTCATACGGGTAAGGACGCCTACGGTTATTATGATGTTTCTATCCACGCCCCCGTGAAGGGGGCGACTGGTAAATATCAATATAATGCAGATGATGCTGGTGTTTCTATCCACGCCCCCGTGAAGGGGGCGACCGGTAACCGCTGCAATTAAAATAATGCTTGCAAATGTTTCTATCCACGCCCCCGTGAAGGGGGCGACCTTGCGACATTTCACATTGTGCGAAGAAACGATTGTTTCTATCCACGCCCCCGTGAAGGGGGCGACGTCCCTCGATTAATTGATAGCATGTTCAGGGGTCAGTTTCTATCCACGCCCCCGTGAAGGGGGCGACACGCTGAGCCTGTTTTGTCGTGGCATGAAGCATGTGTTTCTATCCACGCCCCCGTGAAGGGGGCGACATCCAGCAGCCCACCTCGGTTGTTCAGCTTCTGATGTTTCTATCCACGCCCCCGTGAAGGGGGCGACGCACTCGCGTGCGGATTGATGGCTGCTACTTTGTGTTTCTATCCACGCCCCCGTGAAGGGGGCGACTTCCGATAGAATAAGTGACTTGTAATAAGAGAAAAAGTGCCAATCTATTGCGAACGTTAATGGTCAACCTATGGCGAGAAATCATAGGTTGCGACAAGATTTGATATTTATAAATATTTCAATTAGATATGTGGTTTGCGAACGTACCACAAAATCTTGGCACCATTAAAGTTCGCAGGGCTTAGATGATCAGAGGCCCGGTTAAGTCTGCGGCCGGTTTCGCGCCAACATGTTCCACCTTCTGAACCCAGTTAGAACCAAGATAATAATATCTTAGACTGTCGAGTTCAGGTTTGATCGTTGCTTCTAGCCTAGCCTTCAACTTAGTCCATTGAGCGGTATCAACCTCAATTTCGAATACCGAGAATTGCACACGCTGACCGAAATCTTCACATGCTTTCGCCACGCGGCGCAAACGTTGCTTACCGTCTTGTTCTAGAGTGTTGACATCATAGGTGACAAGAACAAGCATTTCAGCTCCAGAACCATGGTGGATAGGCATCAATGTCGCCGCGAAGGTGGCGGGCGAGCATCTGAGCTTGTAGATAGGGCACCAGACCAAGGGGAGCTCTTTCCTGCAGGAAAGGATGCATGCGCTCCTCCTTTTTACGCAGTTGCCAAGCAGTTAAAACTACTTTGCGGCCATTATCGTTCAGCAAGACTGCGCCACTTTCGACGCGGCGAAAGTCGGAGCTGCGCAATTGGCGTCGGTTTATAAGCGACAGTGCAAGGCGATCGACAAATGGACCGCGCAAGTCCTCCATTAAATCCAGGGCCAAGCTGGGGCGGCCAGGTCGGTCGCGATGCAAAAAACCGACAGCAGGGTCAAGGCCGACAGTCTCGGCGGCGGAGCGACAATCATGGGTCAGAAGTGTATATAAGAAGGACAAAAGCGCGTTCATCGCATCCAGCGGGGGGCGGCGAGAGCGGGCGGTCCACCGCAACTCTGGGTCAGGGTTGCGGATCAGATGATCAAAGACTGAGAAATACACTTGGGCCGCCTCTCCTTCGGAACCACGCAATTCCTCGAGGGTTGTGTCGGAAAGCTGGACACGGCGTAGGATCATCGCCATTCGGTCGCTGGCAGTTTCAATGGCTGCGCTGGTGTTGGGAACCATTTCGTCACCATGGTCGCGCAGGGCTCGACGGATGACGGCACGCTGATTAGCGACCTTGCCGATTACCAAAGACCGTACAATCTCTTCGGCGCTGTCTGCTAGTTTGTATTGGGCACGACGTAGAAGGACGTTGCCGGAAACTGGACCTTCGATGCGGGCCTGAAACCGACCGTTGCGGTCAAGCAGTGTGATTGTGATGCCACGTTCGGCGCAGGTACCAGTTAGGGCGGGCGAGATTAGGATCGGGCCAAAAGCGACGACCGAGGCCAGCATATGCAAGGGTACGCGGGCTTTTTCAACGCTTTCAACTTCGGCTACTAAGTTTTCACCGTCTTTTTTCAGCGCGGCTCCTTCGGTGGTGATGTAAACCGTGTTCAGTAGCTTTTTCATGGCGTACCAAGGGCTTGATCAATCATGGAGTTGCGCCAAACTTTGACCGGGCGTGCAAAGGATTTGGGGCGGCAGAGGTCATACAGGGAGCAGTTTCGGCAGCGAGATTTCTGCTGTGTAGGTGGAGGCGTCTGACATGAGAGGAGAACCTGTGAGAGAGCGGTAACCGTGTTTTCGGTAAGCGCGCGTAGGTCGGTGTCGAAAAACACCATAACCCGGCGGTGCGTTTCGGCATAGTACAGTGCGCCTTCCTTCACTGGTTTGCCCGTCATCTCTTCAAGGCAAAGCGCTTGGGCACAAAGCTGCACCTCATCTGCGCGGTGTAGCTTGGGCTTGCCGCGCTTGTATTCTACCGGGAAGGCTTGTTCCCCCGTTGGGCCGGGGGTAAACTCCACTAGATCGGCCACCCCGGTTAGGTTCAGCCTAGACGAGGAGAGGGGTAATGACATCACCCGTCGCACACCCCGCCCGTGCCGATTGCCACCTTTGTCCGTCACTGCATGCAACACGTCGCCTTCGGCAGTGAATCTGTTCTCGGCCCAAAGCTGTTCCAGATGTATCAGCGCCGCCTGCCTCAAACAATAAACTGCATGCTGCACTGCCGAGAGCGGGATGGGTTCTATCTCGGTGGGCGGGGGCGGCATGTGTCAGATCAGATCAAGTATATCTATTCCGGCAGGTAGCTTATTCTTCTTGATTTTTACTATATAGTCCGAGAATTTACGGGCTGGTGGTAGGTTTCCAAGGCCGCGATCGTCGAGCGGGCGGAATTTGCCGTTGACGCGGCGACCCACCTGGATCCTGTCGAATAGGCTGTGGGCGGACGCATTGCCCAAGGCGTTGTCGTGGCGAAAGACGATTAGCTTGCGGATGATCATTTCGCCGCGCGCGGCAGAGCGGTCGTGCTCGAACATGTTTTTAAGGGCCTCGAACAGTAATTCCAAATCGGCTTCGGAAAAACCGGTGCGTTCGGCAAACTTGGCTGAGATGAAGCCATGAGCAACATAAAGGCCATAAGGCACGATATACTTGCGACCCATGGTGCGATTCTTGCTGTGCTGGTCTTCTTTGGTCCCTTTGGAGGTTTGTTCTTTTGTCGTGGCCATTCGGGTTACGGTGATCTCGGATGGCATGATTGGTTCGACTGAAGTGGCAAAGGTCATTTGTACCGGCCCTCTGACCTGACCGCAGTTTTTACCAGTGGACATCACAGCGCCAAACGTACGTACATCGAAGAAATTCTCGCACATCCATTTTCTGGCATCGCCTAACTTAACAACTTTTTCCTTATTTATGGCGATATGAGTCTCTTCGTGTATTTTGTTCAGAATTGCGCCTTCCTGTATGTAGATTTTGTGACCGGTCTTATTCTTATGGGTAAGTTCCACATAGTTCCTGATTTTGCGTTTTAGGCTGACATCGCTAACCCAGCCGTGGTTGGTTTCCGGGTCTTGCCGGGGCATGTTTCCGGCATCCGGATCGCCGTTGGGGTTACCGTTGGTGACATCGAAGATCAGTACAAAGTCATGGCGGTGTGAAAGGGTGGTCATTGGGAAGTTTCCGTTAAATTGGGTTCAGTGTCATCATGCTTGCGAAAGAAAAAGCTGCGTTGGTGGTAGTAGCCGATACTGAACATCGCCTGTTCCGCCAAAGAAAGATAGACTGGGATCGGATCACCATCTGCTTCCATTAGGTCGGTGATGCTCATCAAGATCTTTTCACGATTTATGGCGAGGTTTGGCTTGTGTTTTTTAAGCTTTGCGAAGTGGTTTTTTGACCCTGAACTTAGCGTGTGGAATACTCTCTGCGGCGTTACTGAGGCTGATCTGAAAAACTTGTCCGTTATAGTGGACTGCAGATTCTCTGAAGCCGCGTTCTGTACGTTTTCATAGACAGCGAACAGCCGCCCGAGGAGATATCCTTTGTTAGTGTTGGATTCATTAAGCCCCACTGGAACCTCCAAATTTAGATTTCTTTTCAAGACTGATTTGATGATTGCCACACGCAAGGAGGTGATTTGACCATCCGACCGCATTCGCATCAGGGCGGTTGAGAGCAGCGTTTTAGGATAGGATTCGCCCGTTAGAATGGCGCGCATCCAGTCGCCCGCAAGTTTGGGTGGCACGTTTTTTGATTTTTTTAAATCCTTTGATTTTTTTAAAATCGCCAGTTGACACAAGTAGTCCTTCATCTGCGGCCAGCGATTGTGGGGCGGCGGGTCAATCTCTGTATCTTGTAGGTAGCGCTGATAATTTTCTGTCAACTGGCCGAAGTCGTTTTCCCAATAAAACCGGACCGATAGACGCGCGGCATTGCGCGTAAGGCCAAGAATGTAAAACCGTACGCCTTCGGCCAGTTTAGGAGCAACTTTTGACAGACGCTTTCCGTTCCTAATGTCCCCTAGACGTGCGCGGATGGTGTTGGTGCGGTTTTTCTCATCGACCGAATGGTTCATAAATCCGGCAAACGTCTCCGTGGCATTATCCGCCATATCTCGGTCTTCTGCCTCGGCCCAGAATACCGTTGAAGTATCGCCGATCTGGATGCTGTGGCCGCTATCTTTTTTCAGAAAGTAATTCAGCGCGGTGGTGTAGGCGAAAGTTTCGATCTTGGAGACCGGGGCGTTGTTCCCTTGTTTGTGGCCGTATGATTGGAAGGCGTCTTTGTTGAAGGACACAATATCGGCATCCATAGGCTTTGCGCCTTCGATACCTTCGACCCCTTTGATGCGAGGGTGTAGGCGCGCAATTGGGCGAGATAATCCGGAGACTAGACAGATTTGCGTGTCTGACACGTCTTCGTCTGCTATGCTCTGCCAAGCTTCGTGCGCGGCGTTGCGGTTGTGCAGATACTTAGTGCGGTATTCTGTGGATAGGGCAAAAACAAAGTTCTTTTTTAGCATCTCATCGGAGAAAAGTGGTGGCTTAAAGGAGTCGGGCGTATAGTTCTTCAGAAAGCGGGTCAGGGCGAGAAGGCCCTCGTCCTCGCTGTTTGCCAACTTTTCCAGATGATAATTGCGAAAGGCTTCGTGTTCCTTGTTTGTGCGGTCGCTTTTGTTTTAATCTGCCGTCACTCCCAGCACAAAGGAGGTGTTGCCCCAAAAGAAGTTAGGCGCGATGCCGGATGTGCGTTTCTTTTCTAGCGGTACAAGCATTTCCTGCGGAGTGCGCTTTTTATCTCTATAGCGTAAATCCTTCACCTTGGTTACTGACCCATCCGGACTTAGCACTACGCAAAAACTGATTTTATTATAGGAAAACTCATAGGGTGGGCGGTCGTCGGGTAAGTGCTGATAGGCACGTGCGAGGGCGGCCAAGATGTTCATCGGAGCACCTCGGGACTGTTGGCTGCTGGAACTTCCATCACGCCGTCGCGTAACTTGGCACGCCAGAATAGTGAGGGGTGATTGGGGGCGGCATGGTCGATGTCCCACAGCATGAAGCCTAGATCGCGCTCGGTGCCAAAACCATGCTCGATGTTGATGGTGTTTTTGTCGCGGTCAGGCAGGGGGGCATCTGGTGGTATTAGTTCGAAATGGGCCGCAAACTCGCGGGTGCCGAGGCAGGGTTGGTGAAAACACTGGCCGCGCTCGGCTCTGCGGTTGAAGATATCCAGATGCTTACCCGCGCTGTCCGAAGCATCGGCGTGAGGTTTTAGGTCAAAATGCGCCTCGATCAAATAACGTGGTTTGACCAATACAGTCGCGGCGCGCTGCTCACGTTCTTTATCGACCAAAAGCTGCAAACCCTCTAAGCTTTTGGTCTTCATCGCTTTCTCGATATTGTGCGTCGAGGCCTTGCTTTTCACTTCATTGCGGCGGATTGATTGAAAGCGGATCGGATTCAGCACATGTATTCGATCGATGCGCCAGACGATTGCTGGTTTCCAGTGAATCGCTTCCAGGATTCCCCGCGCAGCAGAGGGGGTCATCACATCATAGGAAACCCGTTCGACTTTCATCTCGGGACGGGTAAAAAGCCCATGTTGTCCGAATACATGTAGTCGAATGCCGTAAGCCATGCTGACACCTACCTAACGGGTAATTCTAACTTTGGGATGAATGGCCGACAATAGGATTTTTGCTGTAGATTGATGTCAGATTATCGATTGATCGTTTGTCAAGCGCTCCGCATCTTCCCAATCTAGGCCTGTATCCTCGCGATAGATTGATAGATCATCCAGAACGAAGAACTGATCCCCGCGCAGGTCAGTGCAGTGAAAGCTACCTTTGCCATTCTTGCGTAAAAGATCGCGGTCTTTTGCAGGGATTTGTACAGTGTAGGATTGTATCTCACGGGCGAGTTTTCCCGAGGGGATCTGTGCGAGGCTTAGTTCTTTTACCGCCTTTATTGCCGTGTCGTCTTGCGGAATGATGACCGGAACCATGACGTCGTCGATCATGCGATAAGCCTCGGCGATGGTGCGGAAGGCAAAGTCGGCAACGTTTCTCGAAAACAGTAATTTGTCCAGAATTTTTTTATTGTCCAACCGCTTTCCCTTGGTCCAATAGATCTCCTCAAACCAGTCGCGTATTGCCTCTGGAGCGAGAAGATTTTCGAACTTGTCTTTTGTCTCCCACATGGCCTTAGCCATAAGTTCCAGCTCCCTTGGAGGGCGGTTATCGGGTGAAGTAAACACCGTCAATGCGCATTTTTGCCAATCCTGCTTGCCTTCGCGATTGATGCGGCCAGCTGCTTGCACTACCGAATCTAGCCCTGCTTCAGCTCGCCATCCGACAGGAAAATCGACATCAACGCCGGCTTCAACTAAGCTGGTTGCGATAAGGCGACAGGCATGGCCATCTTTAAGGCGCGCTTTGACCATCTTTAGAATTCGTCGCCGATCAATCGGGGTTTGACGGGTGGTCAGGTGAACCAGTCCCTCTAGTCCTTTGGCCTTGGCCTGCCGATAAAGTGATAGAGCGTGTTTGCGGCTGTTGACGATGATTAGTGCTTGCGGGTGTGGGCCAAGTGCGGTGATCAGGTCGGTATCATTCATCTCGCCACCGCAAACAATATGCGCCCGGCGCATCTCGCGGGCCATATCCTCGGGATTGGGCGCCAGTTCGGGCCCTTTCAGTGGGCAGGCTAGTTGATTGCTGTCAAACGCTGGCTGGGTGGCTGTACACATGACGATGGTGCAATCATAGTGCCGGGCCAAAGTGTCGATCATCCGTAAGGTTGGCAACAAGAGTGGGCGCGGTAGGACTTGCGCTTCGTCCAGTATGATTACGCTGCCTGCGATATTGTGTAGTTTGCGGCAGCGTGAGGGGCGGGCGGCGAACAGACTTTCAAAAAGTTGGACGTTGGTTGTCACTATGATCGGTGCAGCCCAGTCTTCCATTGCTAGGCGCAGCTTGTCGCGGCTGCTGAAGTCATTCTGCGTTGTTTCTTCCACATCGATTGCGGAATGATGTTCTAGCACGACATGCTCGCCAAAAAGTTTGCGGAACTGCGCGGCGGTTTGGTCGATGATCGAGGTATAAGGTATGGCATAGATAATCCGCCGATGCCCATGCGTTGCCGCGTGGTCAAGCGCAAAGCCAAGAGAGGCCAGTGTTTTTCCGCCACCAGTGGGTACGGTTAGGGTGAACAGGCCAGGGGGCATGGTGGCTTGGGTGCGGATGTGTTGAAGAATGTTGGTTCGCCGTCGGTTTAGATCGCTGTCGTTCGAAAACCCGGCCATATGGGTATCGAAAGAGGCACGTAGCCGTGGCAGAAGGTCTGCTAATGTGTCCCAGATGCGTGGTTTTTCGCGGTGTTCAAGCGCATCGTAGAAGGCTTCTGTATCGCGAAAATCGGCGTCGACTAGACAGGAAAACACCATGCGAGCGGCGACAGAGGCATCAAAACCCCAATTTTCTTTGTTTTTTGGTTCTATTTTTTGTTCCAGTTCATTTCCAGCACGCTCAAGATCGTGTTTGTCGGGGTCTTGCACCGTTGGGGGAATGCAATATTCGTGATTGTCTAGCCTTTCCTCCATCTTGTCTCGGTCGGGAAGTCCCGCGTGATGGCCTAGAATGGCATAGGCTAGAATTTTTGCGACTGGGGATAAATCGGATGGTGTCTTTTCTATTAAAAGCTTGGCGCCTGCGGTGGAGTGATCGACCTTCGCCTGCTTACCAAACAGCTTTGCTTGAAAAGCCGGGTTGTGTTTTCCCAGATCGTGATAGGCTCCCGCTAACTCGGCCATGGCGGTAAGTCTCAGTGGCTCGCCGCGCTCGGCAGCCAACTTTGCGGTGTTTTGCAGATGATCTGACAAGAGCTGCCAGTCGGAACCATCTTTCATGTTGCCTGTGTGGGCGTAGATAGGAGAGGTATTCAATGTGGCTTCAAGTCCCGATTATTGAACTGTTTAATAATTTCTTGGCGTTTGAGAGTTTGATGTGTCAACGTTAAAGTAATAGTTATCTAGGGTATTCCATTTTTGATGTTTGCGTTTGCCTTGATTTTCGTCGTTTGCCATTCTTTATAGCGCGTGTGACCCTGCGCGAACTGATCGTGGGGTTGCTAAAGTTAAGGTTAGGGACAGAATTTCTGCGAGAGCCGTCGGTTTATGGGGTTCGTATTATTCGATAATTTTTGAGGGGAAATCAAAATGTTTTACAAAGACGAACGGCTTGCGTTGTTCATAGAAGGGTCGAATCTTTATGCGGCAGCAAAGGCGCTGGGTTTCGAAATCGATTATAAATTGTTGCGCCAAGAATTCATGCGGCGGGGTAAACTGCTGCGCGTATTATATTATACGGCGCTTTTAGAAAACGACGAATACTCGCCGATCCGTCCGTTGGTAGACTGGCTAAATTACAACGGTTTCACGATGGTGACGAAGGCGGCCAAGGAATACACGGACAGTCAGGGCCGTCGTAAGGTTAAGGGCAACATGGATATCGAACTGACTGTCGATGCTATGGAGCTTGCGCCGCGGATTGACCATATTGTGCTGTTCTCGGGCGATGGCGACTTCCGCCCGTTGGTGGAAAGCCTGCAACGTCAGGGTGTGCGTGTGTCGGTCGTGTCGACTATCCGCAGCCAGCCGCCGATGATCTCCGACGAATTGCGCCGTCAGGCCGACAACTTCATTGAGCTTGACGAATTGCGTGATGTGATCGGGCGACCGCCTCGTGAACCGCGAGCCGATGAAGCCGAAGAGATTGAGTGAGGCCTAGGTAAAGTGACCACGGGTTTGCTGCGTGGTGGAGGGGCGGGCTATGATACGCCCGCTCTTTGGCTGCATAAGAGGTACTCTTTCGTTATCCTGTGGCATCAAACAGTGGACCTAGTGCTGCTTTCGTCTTAGGTTTTGGACGAACCGACCAGATCCGATTGAGACGCTGATGACACCGCCCCCGCTGACACTTTACCTCGCTGCGCCACGCGGTTTTTGCGCGGGTGTTGATCGTGCGATTAAGATTGTCGAGATGGCCCTGCAAAAGTGGGGCGCTCCGGTCTATGTGCGCCACGAGATTGTGCATAATAAATTTGTGGTCGATGATCTGCGGGCTAAAGGTGCTATATTCGTTGAGGAACTTGATGAGGTTCCGACCGACCGTCCCGTAATCTTTTCGGCACATGGCGTGCCTAAGGCGGTTCCGGCTGAAGCGGCGCGGCGCGAGATGATTGCGGTAGATGCCACATGCCCTCTGGTCAACAAGGTGCATAATGAGGCACAGCGTCATTTTGAGAACGGGTTGCAAATGGTGATGATTGGTCATGCCGGTCATCCTGAGACGGTGGGCACGATGGGTCAACTGCCCGAAGGCGAGGTGCTGCTGGTTGAAACTGCTGAAGATGTAGCGCATCTGGTAGTGCGTGATCCGGTCAAATTGGCCTATATCACTCAAACTACCCTGTCGGTCGACGATACTGCTGGAATCGTGGCAGCTCTTCAGGCACGGTTTCCCGCGATTATCGGGCCACATAAAGAAGATATCTGTTATGCGACGACCAACCGTCAGGCGGCCGTCAAGGCGATTGCAGGCAAGATTGATGCGCTGCTGGTGATTGGTGCGCCGAATTCATCGAATTCGAAACGTTTGGTCGAGGTAGGGTCGGCAGCGGGCTGCGCTTATGCGCAACTGGTGCAACGGGCGGTGGATATCGACTGGCGTGCGCTGGAAGGCATCCGGTCGGTCGGGGTGACGGCAGGGGCGTCGGCTCCGGAGTTATTGGTGAACGAGGTGGTTGATGCTTTTCGTGCTCGCTTTGATACGCAGGTGAAATTGGTGGAAACGGCGGTCGAGAACGTGGAATTCAAGGTCCCACGCATTCTGCGTGAGACGGTGTGATGCAAATTCCGCGTTTTGCACTGCCTTTGGGTTTTGAAGCGCTGTTGTTTCTTGACTGGTCTTTGGCACGGCAGGAACTGGCACCTGCGCGGTGGATGAAGCTGCGGGTTTTATTGACGGTTCTGGTTTTCCTGTTTTTGACTTTGCTCTGATAGGTATTTTGTTTTGTGAATAAGGAGAGGCTTTTTGCTCCCTCGGGGCTTATTTTCTTTATTGTCTGAGGATATTTGGACCAGCGTGAATGGGGTTTGACGCTGTTGAGGCATGAGCCTAAACGGGACGAAAGGAGCCGCCATGCCGGAATTTTTTGCTTATACCGATGGGGCCTGTTCGGGCAATCCAGGGCCTGGAGGATGGGGCGTCTTGATGCTGGCCCGCGAGGGGGGCGAGGTTGTCAAAGAGCGTGAATTGTCGGGCGGTGAGATGATGACCACCAACAATCGGATGGAATTGTTGGCCGCGATTTCGGCATTGGAAACGCTCGCGCGGCCATCAGAGCTGACCATCGTGACCGATAGCGCCTATGTTAAGAATGGCGTGACCGAGTGGATTCATGGTTGGAAGTGCAACGGCTGGCGTACAGCGGGACGCGATCCAGTTAAAAATGCTGACCTGTGGCAGCGGTTGGATGCGGCACAGGCGCGGCACAAGGTGCAGTGGCGTTGGATTAAGGGTCATGCCGGTCATGCTGAGAATGAACGTGCAGATGCCCTTGCGCGTGCAGGCATGGCACCGTTCAAGCTCGCGAAGTAATGGTTGCTGCTGTCTGTCGGTTTATTGCTTGTGCTCGCCTAAGCCGGAATTGTCGAAGCTCTAATTAGTCAGTAGCATAGCGTGAAGTGTCTTGGCTAATTTAGTCGTTTCGGCATGCTTTGGCCGAGCAGAAAGTCTTTTGCTTTCATTGGTTTTTTCCCCTCGCGTTGGGCAAGCGTGATTTCTACGGCGCCATTGCCGCAGGCGATAGTCAAGCCGTGGAGCACCTGCCCTGCCGCACCTTGTCCCGTAGTCAGACGCGAGCGGAGCAGTTTTACTCTTTCGCCGTTTATCAAGCACCATGCGCCCGGAAAGGGTGACAGGCCACGGATTTGGCGGTCGATATCTACGGCCGGGCGGTTCCAGTCGATACGGGCCTCGGCCTTATCTATTTTGGCGGCGTAGGTGGCGCCTGTCGTAGGCTGCGGCACGGCTGTCAGGCTTTCTAGGGTGTCGAGGGCTTCGATGATTAAGTTAGCGCCAAGGATGGATAGGCGGTCGTGAAGGTCGGCGGTGGTTTCCGTTTCAGCAATTGGTAGATTTTGACACAAAAGTACAGGTCCGGTGTCGAGGCCTGCTTCCATTCGCATGATGCAGATGCCGGTATTTGTATCTCCCGCCATGATGGCGCGGTGGATTGGAGCAGCACCGCGCCAGCGCGGTAAAAGTGAAGCGTGAATATTCAGACAACCCTTTGTTGGCGTATCGAGTACGGCTTGTGGCAGGATTAGACCATAGGCGACAACCACGGCGATATCGGCCTTTAGTGCAGCAAAATTGGCCAGTTCTTCGGGCGTCTTTAGGTTGATGGGATGGCGTACAGATAGGCCGAGTGCTTCGGCGCGGGCGTGTACGGGACTTGGGCGTAGTTCTTTGCCACGGCCTGCAGGGCGTGGCGGCTGGGTATAAACGGCGACGATATTGTGCCGCGCATGAAGTGTGTTCAGAATCGGGACCGAGAAATCGGGTGTGCCCATAAACACGATTCTCATGCGAGTTTGGACCATTTTTCTGCCTTTTTAAGCAATTTCTTAAACTTGATTGGTGAAAGGTGGTCGAAGTATATTTTGTCCGCCAGATGGTCATATTCACGCAGGGCGCAAGGAAGTGACGGGCGCGGATTGATCCAGTGCAGGATGGGTAAAATCGCCATCATTTTTGCCGCGCCCGCTCGCGCTTTAGTTTTTCCATCTTGCGGGTGATCATCTGGCGCTTGAGCGGGCCTAGATAATCAATGAACAGTTTGCCGTTCAGATGGTCAATCTCGTGTTGCACGCAGGTGGCCCA
>JADZAO010000075.1 GCA_020852535.1 Paracoccaceae bacterium
GTTCAGCACATGGCCAATGTTTTTTAAACTGCCCGAAGCCTGTTTTTCGATGAAGCCGCGCCACAAGTCCATTACGTTCGACGCGCCCTTGGGTAGGTTGCGTCCTGTTGCCAGATGCCGGACGAGGTATCCTGCCGCCACTGACAACGACGCATCCTCGGCTGATATAATTTGGTTGTATCCTTTGATATCGGCCTCATGTGCGATCTTGGCGTCAATGTTCGTTGCTGTGCCGGGCATCATCCGTGCTCCTATAGCCTCGCAGCGCGCCATCTCCATCGCGTCATAGATTTCGCGGGCAAGGTTTCCAATTGGCGCATAGCGTTTAGATACTGCATCGTCGTGATACTTGCGCCTCAGCGCAAAAGTATCTGCCGTACCGCGGGCCAACATCACTTCGTTCCACGTCATCCGGCGGCTCACCTGTGGTAGGCGGACGCCTTCGTCATTCATATCCGAAGGGTCGACTGAATAACTAACCGTCATGTCCGGATCATTGGCCATGGTCTTGGTCGCTTCAGCCAAAGCTTTTTTAAAATGATCGGCGGGATTTGTGTCTTTGGGTTTGGTCATTCCCCACATTTGCACCGCCAAACGGCGGGAACAAGGGGCGGTTTTAGTCAAAACAGTAACACTGCCCAAGAAAGTCTCATAGATTTAACCTGCAAACTCATATGCTGACTCAGGTCAAGGTTGAAAAAATGTTTGGGTCAAAAGACGGTGGTCGGCGTATTTTGCCTGCAGTCCGACTCTGATTGATCTAGATATGCTTTTCAGATCGGTGGATCAAATAAGCACCCCATTTTCAAAAATGGCATTTTCCTAGTTCCGAGATCAAGGGTGATTTAATCGATCAGTTCTCCTGTTGATCGAGATTCCAGCAAATAATATGGGTTATTCGCAGGTTTTCAGAATTAGAACGCCCAATTGGACTTAAACAAGAATTCAACGATTTGTTATTTCATTGAAAATTACTTTATAGCCATGCTGGCCGCGCTTTCTGGTAATTCCTCAGCAAAGCAGCGCTGGAAAAACTCAGCTACGGTCTGGCGCTCTAGCTCGTCGCATTTGTTCAGGAACGAAAGCCGGAAGGCATAGCCAATGTTACGGAAAATCTCAGCGTTCTGTGCCCAGTTGATCACCGTGCGCGGACTCATAACGGTCGAAAGATCGCCGTTCATGAAAGCAGTTCGTGTCAGGTCGGCGACCGTGACCATCTGGTTGATGCTCTTGCGGCCTTTTTCGGTGTTGTAATTTGGATTCTTCGCTAAAATAATTGCTACCTCGGCATCGTGCGATAAGTAATTCAGCGTTGCGACTAACGACCAACGGTCCATCTGCGCTTGGTTTATCTGCTGCGTGCCATGATATAGGCCCGTGGTATCACCCAGACCAACAGTATTTGCCGTGGCAAATAATCGGAACGATGGGTGTGGTGTGATAATCTCGTTCTGATCCAGAAGCGTCAGTTTACCATCATGTTCCAGCACACGCTGGATCACGAACATCACATCTGCACGCCCTGCATCATATTCGTCGAAAACGATGGCCACGGGATTACGCAACGCCCACGGAAGAATACCTTCATGGAATTCCGTAACCTGCTTGCCGTCACGTAGCTTGATCGCATCTTTGCCGATTAAATCGATACGGGAAATGTGACTGTCGAGGTTTACCCGCACGCAGGGCCAGTTCAGTCGTGCGGCCACCTGCTCGATATGCGTCGATTTTCCTGTGCCATGATAGCCCTGTATCATCACCCGGCGATTATGGGCAAAGCCCGCTAGAATGGCTAACGTCGTGTCGGGGTCGAACTTGTAGGTTGTGTCAATTTCGGGAACGCGGTCGGTGCGGTCGACAAAAGCCTTAACCTCCATGTCGGTGTTGATACCAAACACATCGCGAACAGAGATTTTTTCGGTGGGTCTAAGCGCAGTGTCGAGCATTCTATCCGCCAATCACATTCTGGGAACGACCCTGTACGGGGCCTTTCAAACTGTGTGGAACATAAAACGGAGGTCTGCAAGTGGAAGGGCGTTGCCTAAATTGTTACACGCAGGATATGGCAAATAAACAGGCGTAGACTATTATTGCAGTGTACAGAAAAAATAACGCATCACCTTGACGTTTTTTGGGGTTGCGATGGTCGCCGCCGCTTTGGGTTGTGCCGATTTTGCCGCGAACCACTAGACTTTGGTGTTTTTGTCACCTGATTTCCGACTCTCGCGGCTACCTGCGCCGACCTGCGGACTAGATTATCGCTCGGTATTTTGGGCAAGCAGAGGCTATAGGTTTAGGGTATTGCTGCAACTTTGGTCGGGATGAAAATGATGCTGACAAGCGCGGTTAGGTAGCTTGTAGGGTAGGGCCACATGCTGGCTGGGCTGCTATACCGGCATGCTCTTGGTGCGTTGGCTTTTGCTGCGTTGGAGCTACAGGTTTTGTAGAGGTGTTGTCATTCGCGGAAGTAGCGGCTTTCCTTGATCTGCTCCCAAGCCCAGACCACCTCTTGTAAGCGATCTTCGTCGCTGCGGTCTCCGCCATTCATATCTGGATGAAGATCCTTTACTAACAATTTGTACTGTATGCGAATTTCTGCCTTCGTCCAAGTGTCCCTAGCATCTAGAATCTCAATCGCCTTTCTCTCGGTCGCGGGTAGTTTTCGGGTCGCGTTGCTGGTAGCCTTGGGTGAGCTAATTGTGGATTTTTTGCCCAAGATATCCATTGGGTCATCCACGCCCAACCGTTGCCAAGACCGTCCTTCGTCAGGTCGCTTGGAGAAGGGCTGAGTCTCGCGTCCCCAAAGCCGATCTTTTTCAAAAAATTTCTGAAACTCCTCGTCGGTCGCGCCCTGAAAGAAGTTCCATTTCAAATTATATTCGCGCACATGGTCTTTGCAAAACCAGAAATACTCGTCGAGGAGATCGGGAGACTTCGGCGCGCGGTAGGCACCCTGTTCTTTACAGTCTGGAAATTTGCACATTTTCTGTGAATTCTCGAAAGCTCCCGACATGCCGCGTCGTCCTGTCTTGCGCCGCTTTTTGTCGGACGAGACGCGGATGTCGAATTCAAAGGGGGGACGCGTGCTCATGCTAATGGTATCCTTTTCGACTCGGACGGTGTAGCTTAAAGGTTTGAGCGCCGGATTGAAGGGGGAATGGAAAAAAACTATGAATTACAAATGAGCCTCGCTGAGCAGATCACCGCCCGCCTAACTCAGACCTTTTCGCCTTTGCAGCTCGACGTGGTAAACGAAAGCCACCGCCACGCTGGGCATTCTGGCGACGATGGTAGTGGCGAAAGTCATTTCAAGGTAATAATTCGGGCTCCCGCTCTTGCAGCGATGAGTCGGGTAGAA
>JADZAO010000076.1 GCA_020852535.1 Paracoccaceae bacterium
GTGGTCCGTGGTCCGTGGTCCGTGGTCCGTGGTCGAGTGTTGGGAAGGAAAATTTGGGAAATCAAAGAGTTATCTTCTAAATCGCTGATTTTCCTGAGTTATTGTAATCCCTAGGGTTTCGGCTCATAACCTGAAGGCCACAAGTTCAAATTCTGCCCCCGCAACCAATAAATCTAAGATAAAAATCGCAGGGATGCTCGGTATCTCGCAGTAGCATTTGCGTTGCGTGTTGGCTGAGCGCAAACCAGCGCCTAGGGTAGAGGCAAAAAACGCCCAAAACAAAGCCAATCCCCAAAAATATGGGCAAATCCGCCCAAAATAAACAAGAACGTCAAATATCCCTAAATGACAGCAAAGACCTTTTTGCTATTCAAATTCTTAACATAATCAACAGAGATTCCATTCCAGTGATAGGCAAAATGCCTACCTTGGGTCGGGATAGGTGTCACATCAGGCCAAAATGCCGCGATGCAGTTGCCGCCTCCATAGCGGACACTAGGCCAAGTGATCCCGTTGGATCCGGCTGCGCGACGCCGAGCGCCGAAGATATGTGAGGCCGTATAATCGTCTGGATGTAACAGGTCGGCTAATCCCGTGACATCATTAAACTCTGCGTTCACCGAACCGATTAATTCGCGGAACTGAGAGGTCCAGCCCGGAGCCTCCGCTGTGGCTAGCATCGTCTTCGTGTGGTGGTGGATTGTTTCTGCAAGGGCCACTTCGGTACGGTCGCTTGCACAGTAAAGGTCAAAAGTACCGTCTGAAAAACGGCCAGGCCGCAGGGGTGAGCAGTAGACAAACGGGGCCATGACTAAGCTAGCACCTAGTCCGCTGACGCGGCGCGCTACTGGCATCTTAGACAGATTGCCAACACTATCGCGAATGCGTGGGTTGAACTTTGCTTCTGCTGATGTAAGTGCTTCCTAGTCGGCAGGATCAGCAATATCCTCAAAAAAATCTATTGGCGGATAAATCGAGCGGATGATCCGTGCACTGCGGGGCCAGATCACCCGCGAACACGGCACAGTAATCATGCACCACGCTCAGCGTCTAGATAGGAGCGCACATCGATTAGATCGGTGATTTCTCCACGCAACATGATGTCGAGCGCAGTTTGGCCGCCGAAGTTTTGATTGGGCTTGCGGATCCATGCATAACCTCGCGTCGCTTCTCTGAAGAGATAGCGCAGCCCTTTATGGATGCCCATCAAGATGGCCATGCGCGCTCGCAGATCGCGGTCGATGCTGCCTTCCTTCCAGCGTGCCCAAGTGCGCTGGGCCATGTCGCTCAAGAGGAGACGCGCTTCTAGGTCGCTCAACTGCCATGCGCGAAACAGGTTGACAGTGGTGCGCGCAAGGGCTGCTGCCTCTTCTTGCGTGATGGTGGGCAGGTTAGGCCGTGAGACCGTTGGTTGGATTGTGGCAAGCTGCATGTAAAATGCCCTTTGGCACAAAGGAGTATAATAAATGCCATTTGGCAAAAGTTTTTTAGTGAAATATTTTATTTGATAGTTTTATAATTTTTTAGTTGAATATGTAATCATTTTGATTACACTATTGGGGATGATTAAGACCTTTTCTAGTAAACAGCTGCAAGCTTTGTGGGAGACAGGGAAATCGAAGATCGACAGCCGAATGCAAGTACGCATTTTGCGTCGTCTAGATGCTCTTGACGCCGCAAGCACAGCTGAAGACCTTAGCCTTCCTGGGTTCGATTTCCATAGCTTGCGAGGTTACACACCAACCCGCTACACGATCCATGTAAACGGCCCGTGGTGTATTACTTTCGAGTTCCGAGATGGTGATGCCTATCTGTTAGACTATGAGCAATATCACTAGAAAGAAAACAATGATCCGCAATCCAGACCGCTGTCCGACGCATCCTGGCGAATTGCTTCGCGAGGACGTGATCCCCGCAACCAATAAGTCTAAGACAGAAATCGCAGAGATGCTCGGCATCTCGCGGCAGCATTTGCATGGCGTCTTAGCTGAGCGCAAAGCCGTCAGTCCGGAAGTTGCGGTGCGTCTTGGGAAGCTTTTTGGCAACGCGCCGCTTTTTTGGATCAGGCTGCAGGGCGCCTATGATGCGTGGCATGCGGCGCGCGAGGTGGATGTTTCTGATATTCCGACACTTAACGTGGCCGCGTGAGATACCGACGATAATCGGGAACGCCCATAGGGCATTGTCGGTTAGTTCCCGATCGGTCGGAAAGATCAATATCTTTGCTAGGGTACATAAGAATGCTGCCTAGTAGCTATCTTGATTTCTGATTTTTATCTCTTGAAGGTGTCCAAACAGGTCTAGTTATCCCTAGCGTGAAGTATGGCAATTATAAACTATTAGCTATAATCAAACTAAATATGCTTTCGCCCTTTTTTCCCCTCAAGGCTCGATAAGCTTGAGATGCTCTAAAAGCTTGGCCAGATTTGGTTCAACTTTGGCAGCTCTCAACACGTCTTCGAGCTTGATCTTTTTCTGAAGATCAATTGCCGACATGGGCTTCTTATAATCTTTCCAGATAGCGGATAGTTTATCCTTTGAGTAGCCTCGGGGCGGGGCATCATTTTTATGACCGGAAAAATGGCGAAGCAGGAGCCCTTCGAAGTCCGGGCGCTGCCAGATTGCGATTATCCCGCTCCGCTCTAGAATTTTCTGTGCTTCGACACGATCCGGCGATCGTTCATCTAGCCCATCCGTATCTAGCATTATAGCCTGTGCTGTGAATTTTCGGCCTAGCGTGATATCCTCCTCAAGCTTGCGCTGCGCATTCTCTGCCAGCTTCAGCGGGTTGCCGGAGGCCTGAAGCTTCACAATGCTTAAGTGAACCTTGATTCCTTTCTCGTTGACCAGCCGCTGAAGCATAGCTCCATAGCCTTGCTCACTTTCTCCTTCACATGCGAGGAAAACCCTTTTCTGAGGTTCTATTTTTGAACGCTTTGTCATCCTATATTTGGGACCCCACCATAGACCCCACCGAGGTAGTTTTGTAGAAAGTTCTCCTCGCGCCGAATCCCCTTAATGTCGCTGAGGCCATAGACTTGGGTCGCTCCGTCCCGCGTTTTTTCACAAAGAAGGATCTCCTCCTTAAGAAGCTTGTTAAGTAATGACGTTGCGTGGCAGTTCATCCAAAGCTGGGCGCCATAACGGTTTCTCTCTGGGTCAGCAAACCATTGAACGATCTCTGAGAGAATGGACGGGTGGATTGATGCGTCAAGTTCATCAATCACTGCCACTCCCCCGTGCGCGAGCGTTCGGTGAATAATTGGGTAGATCTTAAAAAATTGTTGTGTCCCGTGACTTTCGAAGAACATCTCAACCGGTCGATCGAGCCCAGCGTGCGTGAAATGGACGCCTAGCCTATCGTTCTTCTCAAAGATCTGGACCTGTTCGACTCCAAGGTCAATGCGCCCGATATCACGGTTTAACGCGGTGAGTAGTTCCGAATTTCTAGCGTAGCGTTTCAGTAGCTCAAGGTCGTCTTGCTCCAATAGATTCACTAAGATGTTTGCTTCGACGTTATTAGCTCCTCTTATGAAGTTCAGTGCATGCTGGTTGTTGAGTTGTCCCAGTGTGGCGAGGACGCTCGCGTTTTGCCGCAAAACACCTTTAAGAACTGAAAGCTGTGATCTACTCGCAAACCAAGGCGCGGCTTTCACCGTTCCTACCTCGTCACGTTCGAATACACGAACCAGCCTAGTCGAGCCGTTCGGATGATAGTGCAGGCTTTCGTGAAGAACTCGATCTCTCCCGTCATTTCGGCCACTGAGTTCAAGTGAATAGACGTAGGGGCAAGTTTCTTTCGTTCCTGTGAGCGGCTTTTCAGGTCCGGTAAAAGTAATTGATAGCTTAGTAGGCGCAAAATATTTTTCTTTAATTAGAAACTTCTCGTAGGGTAAAGGAGCCTGCGGTTTGTAGTCAAAGCTGGACCGCACAAACCAACCAAGGAAAGTGATCGCCTTCAGGATGTTCGATTTACCTGAGGCGTTTGGCCCGTAAATGGCGATCACACGGGGTGCGCGATCCTTTGACCCATCATGAATCTTGACGAGTCGTCCAGCTTCCTCGGGTGCCTTTTGACCGACGGTCAGGTCAATCGCCTGTCGTTCTCGAATGGAGTAGAAGTTCTCAATCTCAAGCTTATAGATCATCTGGCCCTCCGATGTCAAAAATATCAAACTGAAGGGGCGCTTTCAACAAAATTTCTGCAATATTGGTCGTTCGTTTGCAAAAATATGGGGATTTATCATGGTGGGGGCTTGATTTCACAGTTGTTCAGACTGGTTTCTGTTTAGCTGTAAGGGAAATTATGCTCCAACTTTAGTTTGGGTAATCCCCGACGAGTTTTTGAAGCCTGCCGAGGCAGTGAATGTTATATGTATGCCTCAGACCAACATTCGTTTTTCATAAATGGTGGCAATCTTCTCGCCGTCCCAGATGTAGCAGAGATGCCGCTCCTGACGGCAATTGGATAATAAGCGAGGGCGGAATACCGCTACGCATTCTCCGATTTTATCACGCACACTGAGATAAAGAATTCCATCGGAGCCTCCTTTCCGGAGTTCGGCAGCGAGTGCCTGTGACATGCTGTAGTTGTTGGGGTGGTAATAAGCAGGATGGCTGTCACGCATCTGGTGAATGTCATGTAGTTCGCCATTCAAATCGACCGCATAGACCCGCATGTCGATCTCTTGTGCGGGTTCATTAGTCGCCTGTAAGAACTTGGTACGATGGTAGCGGGTCTCTTTAACGGCCGTCTCAACTGTCAAGCTGGCGTAAAAAACTCCATACTCTCCGTTTGTGAAGCGATTGCCTTCAGGATTCAGGTGCGTAAATGCCGCCATAATTGGCGACGTGCCGGGACCAGAAACCCGATCTTCGGGCGCAACAAGGGAGATGTCGCCAACCTCCTCACGGAGCCGGTCGTTTGTCATTCCTTCGATCTGATATAGAGCATCAAGATCCTGTGGATCGGCGACGTTCTCAAACAGGTTGATCAGTGGGAATCTGCTTGGCACGATCCGGAAGCAAGGACACCAAGAGACCTTCGTTTTGGGAATATCCGTCATTAGCCGCGCTGCGCATCAATGTATTGGCGCACGACATAAAGATCCGCGACATTGCCAGAAGCCATTCGTTCAATGGCTGAACGTCCACCGAAGATTTCTGCCTTGTTAGGCTTACGTACCCATTGATCTGCTGTCTTGGGAAGAAGGATTTGTAGTCCTTTGTATATGCCTAGGATGTAGGAGATACGCTCCAGAGTATCCTTAGAAACAGCTGCGATTGCCCCGCGTTTCCAAGATTGGAATGTTGACCGACTCTCAAGTCCAAGCAGGTGCATCTGCTCCTGCTCTTTGAGGCTCCAAGCCTCTGCAATTTTGAAAAAAGTCCGTAAAGCAGGTCCGGTAAGGTCCTTGCGATCAAGCACCTTGGCCGTTGATGTCTTTGTCATAATGGATCCTCGCTCTAATGCCATAAATGTTCATATTTAAAACATAAGTCAAGAAATTGATTGAATCTGAACATGGGGTCCGGGGCCAACCCGCTAAATCTTGACTCGCTTGGTGACAAATACGAAATTCAATGCGGGACTGACGTACAGGCATGATTTTCTCTTTTTCCAGACAACAAAATCATTAAAATTTAAGTCAATGAAACAGCAAACACCCATCCACGAATTCGTTGGGATCGGCTTGTATTCTGTGGCCGATGCAGCGCAGCTATTGAAGGAACAACCGCGGACTCTGCGGCGGTGGTTAGATGGTTATGACTATAAGAATGATGATGAAATAAGGCATGTTGCGCCACTTTGGAAGTTAGATATCCCCAAGATTGACGATGAAATTGGGCTTAGCTTTCGCGATCTCATTGAGCTTAGGTTTATACGAGCATTCCTTAAAACCGGAGTCAGCCTGAAAACTGTTCGGGACTGTATCGACTACGCTCAGAAATGCATCCAGACGGACCGCCCATTTTCATCTAGTCGTTTCCGAACCGATGGGTACACAATCTTCCTTGAAAGCCTGCAGGCTGCGGGCGAGCCTCAGTTACTTGATCTTAAGAAGAAACAGTATGCCTTTAAGAAAATCGTTGAGCAAAGTTTCAAGGATCTGGATCAAGAGGACGAGATCGTAAAACGTTGGCGTCCATATCATGGCAAAGACAGTATTGTCATCGACCCAACACGGTCCTTTGGCCAGCCTATCGCATCTGCCTCAGGCGTACCGACAATTGTGCTGGCAGAGGCGGTAAAGGCTGAGGGCTCCCCATCTTGGGTGGCGAGAATGTATGAAGTCGAGAAGTCAGTGGTTCAGGATGCCGTTAAGTTTCAAGAGGGGCTGATGGCGGCTTGAAGGTGATGGTTGATGAAAACCTGCCTAACCCGATGGCAAAATCGCTTGCAGCCCTTTTTGTTGGCAAGCATGAGGTGGTTCACCTCAGAGAAAATTCGGTCCCGCAGTAAAAGATATTGACTGGATCAGGGCTTTAAATGCTGAGGGTCAGTGGACAATCATCTCTGCTGACCGCCGGATTGGAAAGAGCAAGGCCGATCAACAGGTGTTCAAGAGCTCGAAGCTGGTTGGATTTTTCTTTGCACCTGGGCTTCAAAAGGCCAAATTAATTAAGAAGATGGAACGCTTGATGGCTCTTTGGGAAACCATCGAAATGCAGGCCAGTTTGGTTGGTGGCGGTGCAATGTTCGAAATCCCGATTAAAAGCAGTAAACTCAGGCAGATTTGATTATACATGCTGTTTGGCCGCCGCTTGGCTAGACATATCAGACAGAATTAATCATCCAAATTATAAATTGTGGCCAGCAAGTCTAGATGTCCACCTTCTCCACGGATTTCCTCGAGTATTTTATCAAGGAACGGTATCCATTTCTCGGCAACCTTTGTCAGTTTTTCTGATGACGAAGCACGGTCGAGCATATCCTTTTGAGCATCTTTGACAGACTTCGCCATATTACTTGCGAGTTCGTCATCGCCATCAATAAGTGCACGAGGTGATACCAACCGCCAGCGAAGAAGACCAAGTAGCAATGACGGTACATATTGGAACTTCGTGTAATCCGAGCCGTAACTCTGCTTGAACTCAGAAATGACGTGTTGCCCTAGTTTTTCTACAGCATCTCTCTTGAGAAGCCCTGGGCAGCTGTCTGACCGCGAAAGAAGAAATGCCGCAGCGGCAGTTTCCTCTCTCCATTTCCAGTTACAAATTGGGATATTCATTAGAAGATCGATCGCCCGTTTTTCATCGACGGGATCGCTAACAATGCGCCCTAGACCTTGTCGTATCAGAACCCACGCCATCGGCTTTTTCGTAAATGGGTGAGTTTTTATTAGTTGAGCTTAACCGCCCCCCTCTATCCGGCTTTCCAATCGCTGCAGTAAAGCGCGACAATGCCGATCTTATTGTTAAGAGCGCTCGCCGAGATCATCGGCCAGCATAATCTTCGCTTGATGTTTCACCCTCCGCTTATGTATATGTCTATACATATGTCACATGAGGAGACGGTCATGCCCGAGATTCAGTTGCCGACGCGAGAAGCAAAGCTTTTTCGCAACAATAAAAGCCAGGCTGTTCGTATTCCTGTCGATTTTGAATTCCCCGGAGACCGTGTTCTACTCAAAAAAGACGGCGACCGTTTGGTAATCGAACCTATACAACCGCCATCCCTTTTGGATGTCTTAGCTAGGCTAAAGCCTCTCGGCACAGATGATGTCTTTCCCAATATTGATGACACGCTCTTACCTGCCGGGGATGTCGAACTTTGAATAAGCTCTACATGCTGGATACGAACATCGTCTCCGAATTGGCGCGCAATCCACAGGGCAAGGTTTTTCAGCGCATTCATGAGCACGGGGCCGAAATGATCTGTATCAGTGCAATCACCTCGGCCGAGCTGCGTTTTGGATGCGCCAAAAAAGGATCACTACGTTTGACGGCGCAGATAGAGGCGATTCTGTCTAGCCTCAAGGTGCTCGCATTCGACGTTCCTGCAGATGTGGAATACGGTTGTATCCGGACAGCGCTGGAACTTGCGGGAACGCCGATTGGGCCCAACGACTTACTGATCGGTGCTCATGCCCGCGCCGTCGACGCTGTTCTCGTTACAGCCAATGAGAGCGAGTTCAGCCGCATCCAAGGGCTTAAGGTTGAAAATTGGCTCGCGGTGAAGATTGACTAGCGCCAGAATGATAGATGGCTCGATGGTCGTCATGCACATCTACACGACACAAACTGCCGCCAATACGCGTTGTTTCTTGTATGAGTTAGCGCGCGCCGCCCCGATGAAAATCCTTTAGGCGCTGATCAACAACGGCAAAGCTTTTA
>JADZAO010000077.1 GCA_020852535.1 Paracoccaceae bacterium
AGGGCCGGTCACGAGACCGGCCCTTCTAATTTTTTTATTAACTTGCTTATTCGCGGTTGCCCATGAATTGCAGCAAGAACATGAAAATGTTGATGAAGTTCATGTATAAGCTTAATGCGCCGATGACCGCTGATTTACCTAGCCATTCCTGATCGCCATGTACGGCATGGGCGATATAGTCGGTCTTAATACGCTGGGTATCATATGCGGTTAGGCCAGAAAAGATCAGAAGGCCGATTACCGTGATGGTGAAGGCCATAGCCGAGGACACAATAAAGATGTTGATGATTGATGCCACAACTAGCCCAACAAGACCCATCATCAGAAAAGTGCCCATGCCCGACAGGTCACGTTTAGTGGTGTAACCATAAAGTGAAAGCGAGGCGAAGGCGATTGAGGTGACAAGGAAGGTCTGTGTGATTGACACACCAGTGAAAACCTTGAAAATCCATGCGAGCGATAGGCCCATAACCGCCGAAAAAGCATAAAAGAACAGCTGCGCAGCTGAGAAAGACATGCGGTTAATCGCGGCACCGAAGGTGAACACCATCAGCATAGGCGCGAACATTACGACCCAGCCGAGAATATTGGGCTGTAACGTTATCGGATCGCGGAAGATGCCGAGCAGAGCATCGGAAGTTCCGATAGCCCATGCAACAGCGCCCGTGAGCAACATACCGACGGACATTAGTCCGTAAACTTTGTTCATGTGGGCGCGAAGCCCTGCGTCGATCTGGGCAGATGCGCCGACCGTGCGGATCGTTTGATAGTCAGCCATGTAAGCCTCCGATATTGACCCTCGGCTGCGAAATTGTGACTCCCGCAGTCCGTATGCGCTCAATATCGGGGTTGCAGATGTGCATTTCAAGCACCTTTATGTCAAAAACCTGACGAAAGAAGTGTCAGCTGTGACAATTAGGCAAAGCATTCCAAAAGTTCTGGTTGGTCTTTTTTAGCCTATTCATGGGTGAGTCGATGTCGCACAGAAGGCGAGCACGGCTCTGGTGCAAGGTAAGGAGTTACCAAATTGAACGTCTGTGGAGTGAGGGCCGTCAGCTTGTTAAAGTTGGCACGCATGTTAAGAGAAGCAGCTTAAGACTGTGGTCTGCTTGACGGGTTTTTCTTCGCCGCTTAGGCGGGGGTAGTCACGTGGAGGCAGATATGAAACGGATTTCGGCAAACGAAGCGGAAAATATCTTTACGATCGCAGCCGAACTGGCGGAAGCTGCTCGTGAGGTAACGCTTCTGCATTTTCGCAAAAAAGATCTAAGAGCAGACAACAAGGAATTGACGCGGTTCGATCCGGTGACTGTAGCGGATCGACTTTCGGAAACGCGCATGCGCGAGATATTGGCGCAGCGCCGACCTGCGGACGGCATTCTCGGTGAAGAGTTTGGCCCCGTAACGGGGACGAGCGGGCTGACATGGGTGCTAGATCCGATTGACGGGACGCGGGGTTATCTGTCGGGGACGCCAACATGGGGTGTACTGATCTCGGTCTGCGATTCTTTAGGTCCGATCTATGGCATAATCGATCAGCCCTATATCCGTGAGCGCTTCGAAGGAGGACTGGGGCGTGCGCTGGTAACGGGGCCTTCGGGCATTGCGCCGTTGCGCTGCCGTGCGGCGCGGCCTTTGGATGAAGCAATTCTCTTTTCGACATTCCCGGAAGTAGGGACGCCCGAAGAGGGTGCTGCTTTCCGTCGTGTGGCCGAGCAGACAAAGCTGGTGCGCTATGGCGCAGATTGCTACGCTTATGCGTTGCTTGCAACAGGGATGATAGATCTGGTGATTGAGGCGGGTTTACAGGCCTATGACGTGCAAGCACCAATTGCCGTTATTGAAGCCGCAGGCGGTATCATGACCGACTGGCAAGGGCGATCTTGCCATAACGGAGGACGGGTACTGGCTGCGGCAAATGCGGAGATTCATGCCAAGGCGCTAGCGCTTTTAAACACTTGACTATGCAGGTTGCTGGAAGTTGGCAACTAAGCCGATGTTCGTGCATGATCTAATTATCAAGCTACAGGGAGATCATGCGAGATAGAAGATCAACAATGGTCAATCTGGGTCGGATCATCGAAACATAAAAGAGACTAGTCGCGAGGCTAATGGAATAGAGTATGGCAATACAGCATAATTACGAGATGCAGCGGCAGGAAACATTCGCCAGCTTCAAGCGGGTGAAAAATCTTCCCGCAGCTTCGGTCGTGGAATTTATATTCTTTTTAGAAGAGACCGATGCTAATTGGACAAAATTCGAGACAGAACTGAATACACGGGGGTTCAAAACACTACGCGAGAAGGATGGTGTGACCCTAGTTGCCAGTATCGGACCTATACCCGTAACACCGGAAGCAATCTGGGAGAAAGAACGTTTATCGACAGAGATTGCTTTAGAGTATGATTTCTACCCTGACGGGTGGCATCTTGCCAAGTAGAACGGCTACTCTGATAGTTTTTGTTCTTTAGTCAGGAGCAGTAGAAAAATTATTATATTTGCATGCAATGAAAGCTTGTCGGAATGTAACAAGGTCTTCTAGTTTTGTGACAGCTCAGTTCGAGAGGGTCGACCTCTCGAGACGGTCTAGAGCTTATGGAAACCGATAAGTAATTTTGTTCAGAAAGAAAAGAATGACAATTCGCAAAACGCTTATAGCTTCGGCGGGATTGGCCGCCTTCTTAACCGCTCCGATGGTCGTCGCACAATCGCTGGAAGAAATTGAGGTTGCGGCCAAAGCTGAGGGCATGCTGACCACCGTCGCCCTGTCGCATGATTGGTGTGGTTATGGCGATGTGATCGCTGGCTTTAAGGCAAAATATCCCGAGATCACTATCAACGAGTTGAACCCTGACGCCGGATCAGCCGACGAGATAGAAGCCGTTAAAGCCAACAAGAATAACAAGGGTCCGCAAGCACCCGACGTGATCGACGTGGGTTTGGCCTTTGGTCCCTCGGCTAAAGCTGATGGGTGGACACAGCCCTATCAAGTCTCGACTTGGGCTGAGGTTCCTGAGGTGATCAAGGATGCCTCGGGCCATTGGTATGGCGACTATTACGGTGTGATGTCCTTTCTTGTAAACAAGGACCTTGTTCAGAACGTACCACAGGACTGGGCTGACCTACTGAAGCCGGAATATGCAGGGCAGGTGTCGCTTGCGGGTGACCCGCGTGCGTCAAACCAAGCGATTCTGGCGGTATTGGCCGCTGGTATATCGACCGGCGCAGCACCGGGTGAGGCTGCGGGTCAGGCAGGACTCAAATTTTTCAAGAAGATGAATGACGCAGGCAACTTCGTGCCTGTGATCGGCAAAGTAGGAACGTTAGCTCAAGGCACGACACCCATTGTCATCATGTGGGATTATAACGCACTAGCTGCACGCGACACGCTGGTAGGCAACCCACCGGTCGAAGTGGTCGTACCCAAGTCAGGTGTGTTAGCTGGTGTCTATGTGCAGGCGATTTCTGCTTACGCTCCTCAACCAAATGCCGCGAAGCTGTGGATGGAATATCTATACAGTGACGAGGGTCAGCTTGGATGGCTAAAGGGCTATTGTCACCCTGCCCGTTTCAATGCAATGGCGGCTTCTAAGAAAATCCCGCAGGATTTGCTCGATAACTTGCCACCGGCAGCTTCGTATGAAGCGGCTTATTTCCCGACGTTGGAAGAGGTCGACGCCAATAAGGTTGCCGTGACCGGTGGCTGGGACACGGTCGTCGGCGTCAACGTTAAATGATTTGACGGTTCTAAATGATGGCCCTGCCCCGAGATTTTGGGGCAGGGTTTTTCTATAACGGGATCGATAGTAATTTGAACGATCAAGACAGGGACCGATATGCCGGATAACCGCCTGCACCAAAGGGCAAAACCGCGACTGCCGGTCGAGTGGCTGGGGATTTTTCCTTTTTTTGCCTTTGTATTGTTGTTCCTGATCATGCCGACGATGAAGATTGTGGTGGGCGCGTTTCAGACTCCTGCGGGCGGGTTTACGTTGCACAACCTGCTAGACCTAAATACTGAATCAATCCGTAACGCCTATTGGACCTCAATCAAGCTGTCACTGATCACGGCGGGTCTAGGCTGTGCGATGGGGTTTGTCATGGCGGTAGCAGTTGTCTTTGGCGGAGTGCCAAAGGGGATACGCGGACTGCTGCTGACGTTTTCGGGTGTAGCTTCGAATTTCGCGGGCGTACCGTTAGCCTTTGCCTTTATCGCCACACTTGGGCCTGCGGGTCTGGTAACACTCTGGCTGAAAGCCGAGTTCAGTATAAACTTACGCGCCTTGGGGTTCAACTTGTTGTCCTTCTGGGGGTTGGTCGTCACCTATCTGTTCTTCCAGATTCCTCTAATGATCCTGATCATTATACCTGCGCTTGAAGGATTAAAACGCGAATGGCGCGAGGCAGCAGCCGTCTTGGGCGCTACGGGAACACAGTATTGGCGGATGGTAGCATTACCAATTCTGTTTCCCTCGCTACTAGGAGCGTTCGCGCTGTTGTTTGCCAATTCCTTAGGAGCGGTCGCCACGGCTTTTGCGTTGACCGGGCCACAGTTAAACATTGTGCCGATTAAACTATTTGCCCAAATACGGGGTGATGTGTTGGGCAATCCAAACCTTGGCTATGCGCTAACCTTCGGGATGATTGTAATCGCGGGGCTGGCCAACGTGACCTATATTGTGTTGCGCATACGATCAGAAAGGTGGCTAAAATGAGCCGGATCGTGGCATGGGCCACTTTAATCTTCGGAGCACTGTTCTTCTTGCTGCCCTTAATCGGGATGACTGAGTTTAGTTTAAAAATGCGCCGGGGAGTCTATTCCTTTGACGCCTATATTAAGGTGTTTGAGGATCCAACATTTTTTGCAACTTTTGGTTATTCACTAACGCTGGCAGTAATAACTATCCTTTTTGGTATAATGCTGGTGATGCCGACGGCCTATTGGGTACGTCTGAAGCTTCCGCAGGCACGACCGGTGGTTGAGTTCATTACGCTACTGCCATTGCTCATTCCTGCTATCGTAATCGTCTTTGGCTATATCCGCCTTTACAACACGTCGAGCTGGCTACCGTTGACGGGGTCTGCCATCGGTACCGACATTTTATTGACGATGGGCTATGTCACATTGGCGATGCCTAACATGTACCGCGCCGTGGATACGGGGTTGCGTACCATCGACGTGGTGACCTTAACGGAAGCTGCGCAAAGCCTTGGAGCGGGATGGTTTACTATCATGATGCGGGTCATTCTTCCCAACGTGCTGGTTGGGGTCCTGTCAGGAGCCTTTCTGACGCTAGCCATAGTAATTGGCGAGTTCACCATGGCGGCCTTGCTGAACCGTCCTGCATTTGGCCCCTTTATGCAGCTTTTGGGCGCGAACCGTGCCTATGAGCCGCCTGCACTGGCCGTGATTGCTTTTGCTATTACATGGGCCTGTATAGGATTGATCCAGCTTGTGACTCGTTTCTCAAAACACGAAAGGGCGAAAGCCTGATGGCCTTTCTTGAGCTGTCTAATCTTGTAAAGACATTCGGTGCAAACTGTGTGGTCAAGGATTTTGACCTGTCAATTGACAGGGGCGAGTTAGTTTCATTGCTCGGTCCTTCGGGATGCGGCAAGACCACGGTGTTGCGAATGGTGGCAGGGTTCGAAACGCCTACGGCAGGTACGATCAAAATCGACGGACATGATGTGACGGCCCAGAAGCCAAACGAGCGCGCCATAGGCCTAATGTTTCAGGCTTATGCTTTATTTCCGAATATGACTGTGGCGGACAACGTAGCTTTTGGCCTCAAGGTAAAGGGCGTGGCGCGAGCTGAACGTGACAAGGTGGTTGTCGAAATGTTGCGGTTGATCGGTTTGCCCGATCTGGGCGGGCGTTTTCCGTTCCAGCTTTCGGGTGGACAGCAGCAGCGAGTTGCTTTGGCGCGAGCTTTAGCGGTGCGACCAAGGTTGTTGCTGCTAGATGAACCTTTGTCGGCGCTAGACGCAAAAATCAGGCTGTCGCTACGGACCGAGATAAGAGAAATTCAGCGCGAGTTGGGGATCACTGCGATCTTTGTGACGCATGACCAAGAAGAAGCACTGTCGATGTCGGATCGAGTGGTAGTGATGAATGGCGGAATTGCCGAGCAGATAGGAACACCTTTCGAAGTGTATAGCCGTCCGACAACGCGCTTTGTTGCAACCTTCGTCGGAACACTAAATCTGTTCGAGGCAGAAGCCGAGGGAGCAGGAGCGTTGCGGATCAATGGGGTAACGGTGCGCTTACCCGACGAAATAGAAGCGACGCGGGGTGGGCGGCTAACCGTGGCGCTGCGGCCAGAATCACTTCACTTGGGTGCAGGCGAGGTGACACTGCCTGCCACGGTGGAGGGACTAGAGTTTCTCGGATCGATTTTACGAATCAAGGCACGGGTCGCAGGAACACAGATAGCACTAGACACCTTCAACCGTGCTGATGCGCCGCCACCTGCAGTGGGGACCAAAACTTTGGTTAGTTTTGCGGCGCGTGATTTGGTGGTGCTGAACGCCTAGAGCCGTTTTCTATTTGTCTAGACAGCGCAGGTGACGCGGTCGTCGCCCATCATAATCACGGTTTTTGGCTAATGCACATGTGCCTTGATGAAACCTACAGTAATGAGACTGTGACCGCAGTAATGGACGGTTGTCTGCGGGCTCTGGTAGCGCAACGTCTCAACAGGGCTCAGTGGCCGCGATGCGTCCGTTTTTGAATAAAATTGTACCATGGCTTTTAAAATACACGGCATCTTCACCCGCGACAAAAGGGTTGGCGGTGAAGCAAAACTTGTCCAAGCAGTAGGTCGGCCACACAGCAGCATTCCTTTAGTGTCACTACTTTGCGACAAATGATTAACGCCCGCTTGCAAAACTATGCGCAATTAGCGCATGGGTAAATTTCCCGGCGATCCGTGTTTCGTTGAAACATCTACATAGCAGTCGGGTAATCGCAAAACGGACTAGGCGGTACAAATGGCGGAAAATGAAGCAGCCGTGGAAAAGGTCGAACTGGACGAAACCCGCGTCGAGGCAATCCGCGAGGCGGTAGACCGTGGTGACAGCGACGAGGTCAGCCGACTTCTAAAACCACTGCACGCTGCTGACATTGCCGACCTTTTGGAACAGATCAGTGGTGGTGAGCGACGCGAGTTGTTGGCGCTGTGCTCTGGTGAGATCGATGGCGACGTTCTCTCAGAACTTGACGAAACGATTCGCGAAGAGGTGATCGAGAGGCTTCCGCCAGAAGTGGTGGCCGAGGCCGTGCGCGACCTCGAGACCGATGACGTTGTGGACATTCTAGAAGACCTCGAGGCGCCCGCACAGGGCAAGATCCTCGATGCGCTGGAGCTGGTGGACCGTGTCGCGGTCGAACAGGCGATGAGCTTTCCCGAAGGATCGGCGGGACGTTTGATGCAACGCGAGGCGGTGGTTGTGCCCGAGCATTGGACGGTAGGTGATGCCATCGACTATCTGCGCAAGGCGACGCAGCTGCCAGATCAATTTTATCATGTGATTCTTGTCGATCCGCGCATAAAGCCGCTTGGCTATGTCACTCTGGGGCGTATGTTATCAGCGAGGCATGATGTGCGGCTGAAGGATATTGAAGAAGACAACTTTCGTACGGTGAAGGCCACTCAGGAAGAAGAGGAGGTCGCTTATATCTTCAACCAATACCACCTTATTTCCTGTCCTGTAGTGGACGATAGCGACCGTTTGGTGGGTGTAATCACCATTGATGATGCGATGAACGTGCTAGACGAGGAACACGGAGAGGACATGTTACTGCTGGCTGGTGTGGGCGAAGAGGCCTCGGTGCTCGACGGGCCTATCGCGACCGTACGACAGCGCCTACCGTGGCTTGTGGTGAACCTGTTTACGGCGTCCTTGTCGGCACTGGTCATCTCGCGTTTTGAGGCAACCATTGCATCCTTAGTAGCGCTGGCGGCGGTCATGCCAATCGTTGCTTCGACAGGTGGAATCGCGGGGACGCAATCGCTGGCGGTGGCGGTGCGTGCGTTGGCGACGCGCGACTTGACGAGCAGCAACGCACGGCGCGTTGTGTTGCGCGAAGTGACGGCAGGAGCGATTAACGGTCTGGTGTTAGCAGCGATTCTCGGTCTTCTAGGCACACTGGTCTTGGGCGACTCGTGGCTGGGGTTAGTGCTGGCTATGGCAATGATCGTAAATCAGATCGTTGCGGCCTTTGGTGGGGTAATGGTGCCCTTGATGCTAGAACGTTTTGGTCTTGATCCGGCTTTGGCCTCGGGAACCTTCGTGACAACTTTAACCGATGTGATGGGGTATCTGGCATTTCTGGGGCTGGCGACGATTGTACTACTATGACGATAAATGAGATTAAGGCCCAGGCGCGGAAAGAGTGCTTTGCGACACGGGCCGAGGCCTTCAAAACGGAGCATGGTCAAGCAAACAAAATACTAGCCGATTATCTTGCACCTCATCGTGGTAAAGTGCTTTCGGGTTATATAGCGATGCGCACAGAGATGGACCCGATGGTGGTGATGGCCGCACATCAGGGCCCCGTGGGCGTACCGGTGATCGTGGCCAAAGACCAGCCACTGCGCTTTCGTGAATGGTCACCGGGATGCACGCTGGTGGAAGGCGAGCTCAAGGCAATGATCCCCGCTGAGGGCGGATGGATCGAACCCGAGGTGCTGATTGTACCGCTGGTTGGTTTTGATGCGCGGGGCTATCGCTTAGGCTACGGCGGCGGGTTCTACGACCGCACTCTGGCGATGCTGCGGGCTAAGCGTCCGACGATTGCAGTGGGCTTTTCTTTTGCAGCGCAGGAATTGCCGGAAGTACCGATAGATGAGTACGATCAGAGGCTTGATGCTATCGTAACCGAGAAAGGGTTGCGAGTTTTCTAAGCAGGTTTTGCAAGCGAGCCACGATTGCGCCATCAGAAGAAGGGCAAAAATAACCAAAGCGAGGTATATGACGATTCTTGTTAATCAAAGCTTGGCGTGGCTTAAACAGCAGGCAAAGGCCAAGTTAGGACACGGGGTTTACCGGCACGGGAAAGCTTGGTAGCGACCTGTCATCTATACGGCCCGCGTGGTGGAATGGTAGACACAGAAGACTTAAAATCTTTAGGCCGAAAGGCCGTGCCGGTTCGAATCCGGCCGCGGGCACCACTGATCCTGAAACAAAACCCTGTAAGATTCCCGAATGGCCGCGAGGAACTACCCGCCAGATAGGCCACTTAAAGAAGATTAAATGTGAATGGTGGGTACAGAGCACGCAGCCCAGAGTCATCATAACGAGACAAGGCTATCTTGACGAGCAGCGGTGGATCGGGGAGTTTGCTGGTATGTTCCCGATCCGCGACCATAATCCATCAGGGCGTAGGCCTTATGTCACGCACCTGCTGATCGTACTAAACGTGGTGATCTTCATTACTTACTGTTTAGGACCTGGCTCGGACATGATGATTGTCCGTTTCTTTATGACATGGGGACTTGTTCCGGCCCGGATCGCCTATGGCGATGGCTACTGGACCGTGCTGACCAGTATGTTCCTACATGACGGCTGGATGCATCTATTAGGTAATATGCTGTTTTTGTATATCTTTGGAGATAACATGGAAGATCGCATGGGGCATGTCCCGTTCTTGCTGTTCTATCTTTGCACGGGGTTTGCCGCCGCATTAGCGCAGTTTGTAACCGATCCGACGTCAATGGTTCCCATGGTTGGGGCATCGGGCGCGATTGCCGGTATTCTGGGCGGCTATCTCTTACTTTACCCTAAAGCACGAGTGGATGTGATCTTCATCTTCATTATCTTCTTCAAGGTCTTCCCAATTCCCGCATGGATCACATTGGGTGTCTGGTTCGCGCTGCAACTGTTTAGCGGCGCAACAACCCATATAGATGACGGCGGCATAGCCTATTGGGCGCATGTGGGTGGCTTTGTCGCGGGGTTAGCGCTGACGCTGCCCACGTTCCTACGGCTTGGCGGGCCGCGTTTCTGGCATGTCACTAATGGCACACCACCAAATCCCAAAGCAGTTTATCCCTTTGAGCTAACTCGTGTGCCCCGTGTGGTGCGGCACAAGGGACCTTGGACCTGATGCGCTCGTGGATCTTTCTGTCTTATTCACGCTTGCTTAAATATCCTCAAGCGAGCCCGCTTACGGGCGTAAGATTTACTCATTGCGGATAATCTTGCAGAAGGGTTCGAACAAAGGTTCATTCACCGCAATAATTGCGCCCTTAACCAAGGGATTATCGCCGTCACGGATGGCCGAGACGAAACCACCGGCTTCTTTCACTAGTAAAAGTCCCGCGGCAATGTCCCAGGCTTTCAGTTCCCGTTCCCAGTA
>JADZAO010000078.1 GCA_020852535.1 Paracoccaceae bacterium
TGAGCCAGTCGGGTGAAAGTGCTGCCGATTTGGTGAATGGCGCTTCAGAAGAGGTGATCGCCGATATTCTTTACTATTATGGTGAGGAGCGGTCCTCACGCCGGATTGCACGGGCTATTTCGGAGGCACGCGAGTTAGAGCCGATTACCACCACGCTACGTCTGGCCGAAATCGTGGCGAAATGCTTGCCGCGCCCGAAGCCGGGGCAAAGTCATCCTGCGACGCGTAGTTTTCAGGCGATCAGGATTGCAGTGAATGGTGAGTTTGACCAGTTGGTTGAGGGGTTGGCCGCGGCTGAGCGGGCGTTGAAGCCAGATGGAATGTTGGCGGTCGTTACCTTTCATTCGCTGGAGGATCGTATCGTGAAGCGGTATTTGCGGCTGGCTAGCGGGGCTGAGGCAAATACAAACCGTTATTCACCTGCGCGAGCTGAAGGGATGGTTCGATTCGAGTTGGTGACGAAAAAAGCTGTTGGGCCTAATGAGGACGAATTGGTTGAAAACCCGCGTTCGCGTAGTGCCAAGCTGCGGGTGGCGCGGCGGACGGATGTTCCCGCGGTAAGGATCGACGGGGCGGTGCTTGGCCTACCCAAATTCACGAAGAAAGGACGCCGTTGATGCGCCCTGTGCTTTATGTGTTGAGTTTTATAGTCGTGATGGTTTTGGCCTTCTGGGCCTATCGTGAGAATTACACGACACAGTACCATTTGAAGGAAATGGTTAGCTTGCAGGACGAGATTGCCACTTTGCGCGAGGCGCTGATTTTGCAGCGGGCGGAATGGGCCTATTTGAATCGACCCGAACGGCTGCGTAACCTTGCCACGGCGAATTTTGATCGGTTGGGACTGTTGCCGCTGGAGCCTGCTCAATTCGGGGCGGCGGCTGAAGTTACCTATCCGGTGGCGTCGATGAACCCCGAGCTTGGAGTGGACGGAACGTCCATGATTGCTGATCCGGTTGAGGTTTTGGGGCAGACCGCGTCCGATGCGCGGACCCCCGTCGTCACCGCAAAACCTCAGGATAAGGAGTTTCCGTGATACGCACGCCGCTTCGCCCGCTTGCTCGTATTTTGTCGGCCCGCCAGAAAGGCGAGAATCCCGATAGTATCGAACGTGAAAACCTGCGACTGCGCCATGAGGCTATCCGTGATAAGAGCCGGATGCGGTCCGAGGGGCGTTTACTGTTTCTTGGTATCGGCTTTCTAGCGGTTTTTACCACGATTGGGGCGCGGATGGGACTTCTCGCCGCTACTGAGCCAATTGAGCCGAGGGCCGCAGCCACGGGGGCTGAGATCACCGCGCAGCGTGCTGACATAACCGACCGTAATGGGCGGATTTTGGCGACTAACATGCAGACCTATGCGCTTTACGCTCAGCCCAAGGATATGGTCGATCCGGTACGGGTATCCAAGGAGCTGGCCGCTATTTTCCCGGAACTCGATGCGACTACGCTGGAGCGGCGGCTGACGGACGGGCGGTCTTTCTTATGGATCAGGAAGGTAATGAGCCCTGAGCAGATGCAGAAGGTGCACGAGATCGGTGATCCGGGTTTACTGTTTGGTCCGCGTGAGATGCGTCTTTACCCGAACGGTACGCTGGCTGCGCATGTTCTGGGGGGAGCGAGCTTCGGGGCTGAGGACGTGCAATCGGCGGAAGTGATTGGTACGGCGGGAATCGAGAAGGCGATGGATGTACGGTTGCGTGATCCGGCGCAGGCAGGCACGCCGTTGCAATTGTCGATTGATTTGACCTTGCAGGCAGCTATTGAAGAAATTCTTGGTGCCGGCATGAATATGTTGAACGCTAAGGGCGCGGCAGCGATCCTTATGGATGTACATACGGGAGAAATCCTGTCTCTTGCTTCGTTGCCCGCTTTCGATCCGAATGATCGTCCTAATCCGCTGGTTAAGGGAGATGCAGGTGATAGCCCGCTATTTAATCGTGCGGTGCAGGGGGTTTATGAGCTTGGTTCGACTTTTAAGATATTTACGGTCGCTAATGCCTTGCAACTTGGGCTGGTGACGCCTGAGTCCGAGATCGATGCCAATGCACCGATGCGAGTGGGTCGGTTTTTGATTAAGGAATTCAAAAACCACAATTACGGGCCGAAGCTTTCGGTTTTTGATATCATCGTCAAATCGTCGAACGTGGGGACGGCAAACCTTGCAATGATCGTGGGGGGGGAGCGTCAGGCGGTGTTCATGCGGGCTTTGGGGCTGTTTGATCCGACGCCGGTTGAGTTGGTCGAGGCGTCAGGAGCTAAGCCAATCGTGCCAAAAAAGTGGCCTGATATTACGGTTATGACGACATCTTACGGTCACGGTATCGCGGCGAGTCCGATGCACTTGGCTGCTGCTTATGCGACTATTGCTAATGGCGGTATCAAGGTGACGCCTACGCTTTTGCATGGGGGTGTCTTGCAGAATGGGCCACGTGTCATGAGAGAACAGGTCGCTACCGATGCGATTCGCATGTTGCGCGGCGTAGTGCAAGCAGGTACGGCGACCTTGGCTAATGTGCCGGGTTATCAGGTAGCAGGTAAGACAGGAACGGCTGAGAAGCCTAACAAATCTGGTGGTTA
Organism: Paracoccaceae bacterium; assembly: GCA_020852535.1. Taxonomy (GTDB): domain Bacteria; phylum Pseudomonadota; class Alphaproteobacteria; order Rhodobacterales; family Rhodobacteraceae; genus Paragemmobacter. The sequence continues at coordinate 2,580 of JADZAO010000078.1, forward strand.
TGATACGAAAAAAGTAGTAAATACATTCGCCAGTATGTTCCCTGCCGACGATCCTAAATATGTGCTGGTGGTAATGCTGGATGAGCCAGTTGAGGCTACGAGTTCAACGCCGCGTCGTACGGCGGGGTGGACAGCGGTGCCTGTAGCAGCTGAGGTGATCCGTCGAATCGTTCCCTTGTTGGGGTTGCGTCCTTTGGTTGAATCTGCCCCTGTCGATGGGTTAACAGCTGTCTCGAATTGAGGGAGACTGGTAATGGCTGGGTCGGTCAAGGCAGGACCAGGACACGGGCGGCTGTCGGCTTTGGGCTTGTCTGACAGGGGTGGGCGTGATCCGATTCTAACGGGAATCACAGCAGATAGCCGGGCGGTGCGGACAGGGATGTTGTTTGCTGCATTGCCTGGAGTAGCGGCGCATGGCGCGGCTTTTGTGGAACAGGCTTTGGCAGCTGGGGCGGTGGCGGTGTTGACCGATGCCACAGGTGCGAAGTTGTGTGAAAAAGTTATGGCACGTTCGCATGCGGCGCTGGTTGTTGCCGAAAATCCGCGATCTGTGTTAGCGGGCGCTGCGGCGCTATGGTTTGGTGTGCAGCCGCAGGTGATGGTTGCCGTGACGGGGACTAATGGTAAGACATCTGTTGCCACCTTTGCGCGACAGATCTGGACGGCGCTGGGGCATAGTGCAATTAACATCGGCACCACGGGGGTCGAGGGGGCTTGGGCGGCAACCTCCAGTCATACCACCCCGGATGCAATTACTTTGCACCGGATGTTGAGTGATGCTGCAAAGGCGGGCGTGAGTCATGCGGCGATGGAAGCATCAAGCCACGGGCTGGATCAGTGTCGGCTGGACGGTGTGCAGCTGGCGGCGGCGGGGTTCACTAATTTTACGCAGGATCATCTTGATTATCACGGCACGATGGAGGCCTATTTTGCGGCCAAGATGGCGTTGTTTGGCCGTGTTTTGCAAGAAAATGGTGTGGCGGTGGTTAATCTGAACGATGCACATGGGACGCGCGTGGCCGAGATTGCGCGTGCGCGGCGGCAGCGAGTGCTGACGGTGGGGCATGGTGCGTCTTGCGACCTGTGCTTGCTAGGCCAGCGCTATGACGCAACGGGACAAGAGGTAAGGTTTCAGTGGGGTGGGCAGTCGTATCAGGTGCGGTTGGGTCTGATTGGCGGTTTTCAGGCCGAGAACGTCGCGTTGGCTGCGGGGTTGGTGATTGGTGCGGGCGAGGATGCGGCGACGGTGTTCCGTGTTTTGCCGGGGCTTTCGGGGGTATCAGGGCGGATGCAGCTTGCTGCGACGCGGGCGAACGGGGCAGCGGTCTTTGTCGATTACGCCCACACGCCGGATGCGATTGAGACTGCTTTGCAGGCGTTGTTGCCGCATGTGATGGGGCGGCTGGTGGTGGTGTTTGGTGCGGGTGGCGATCGTGATCGCACGAAGCGGTCGTTGATGGGTGCCGCGGCGGCGGAGCATGCGGATATTGTATTTGTGACGGATGATAACCCGCGATCTGAGGATCCTGCGGATATTCGTGCAGAAATATTGAAAGCTTGTCCTGAAGCGATCGAGGTTGGTGACCGCGCTGAGGCTATCTTGCGCGCGGTCGATGTGCTGGGCCCTGGGGATGCGCTGTTAATTGCGGGTAAGGGGCACGAGAAGGGGCAGACGATTAAGGGGCAGGTCTTTCCTTTTGATGATGTGGAACAGGCGAGTATCGCGGTTGCGGCACTCGACGGAGTGATTTGATGGCACTGTGGACAAAGACAGAGGCGGTTGCGGCAACGGGCGGGATCTGCGCTGTCGATTGGGTAGCAGATGGCGTTTCAATCGACACACGCACTTTGCAGGCAGGCGATTTGTTTGTGGCGCTGAAAGATGTGCGGGATGGGCACGATTTCGTAGCTGCTGCTTTGGCCAAGGGGGCGGCGGCGGCTTTGGTGAGCTATGTGCCCGAAGGCGTGGCGGCGGATGCTTCGCTGTTGGTGGTGCCCGATGTGCTAGTCGCTTTGGAGCGGCTGGGGGTTGCGGCGCGTGCGCGGACAAGGGCGCGGGTTGTGGGGGTGACAGGGTCTGTCGGCAAAACCTCCACAAAGGAGATGTTGCGGACGATCTTAGGCGGGCAGGGTAAGGTTCATGCGGCAGAGGCGAGTTATAACAATCA
>JADZAO010000079.1 GCA_020852535.1 Paracoccaceae bacterium
ATGATAGACCACCTGAAACAGCAGGTCGCCTAATTCTCCTGGCAACTCGTCCCAAGCTTGCCGTTCGATTACATCGGCCACCTCATGTGCTTCTTCCAAGGTATAGGGAACCATACTTGTAAAATCCTGCTCTAGATCCCACGGACAGCCGCTTATTGGATCGCGCAAGCGTCGCATGATTTCGACTAGTCGGTTCATGCCGCCTTGCGCATCGCGCACGAGAAGATCACTTACGTTTCGGTCAATTTTTGGTGCAGACATTGCAGCCTCCCTGCTTTTGCGATTTGATCAAATGCTAAGAGCCAAAGGAAGCCCCTCATGCCAATTCTCAATCGTATTGCAGCCTATGCTGATGAAATGAAGGGCTGGCGTCGTCATTTACATCAAAATCCCGAACTCGGCTTTGATTGCTACAACACGGCGGCATTCATCGTCGAGCGCCTCTGCGAGATGGGGGTAGATGAGATTCACCAAGGTATCGCCAAGACCGGCCTTGTCGCCATTATTAACGGACAGGGGCAAGGTCCCACTATTGGCCTTCGGGCTGATATGGACGCGCTTCCGATAGCTGAGATTACGGGTCTTCCTTACGCTTCTATCATCCCCGGCAAGATGCACGCCTGCGGCCATGATGGCCATGTAACTATGTTGCTCGGCGCCGCCAAGTATCTGTGCGAAACTCGCCGCTTCACCGGTCGCGTGGCGCTGATATTCCAGCCTGCCGAAGAAAACGGCGGTGGCGGTCAGATCATGGTCCAAGAGCACGTGATGGAGCGTTTCGGTGTGACCCAAGTGTATGGTATCCACAACGCCCCCAATGTGCCCTTTGGTTATTTTCGTACCACGCCTGGTCCCATTATGGCCTCGGTCGATACTGCTAAGGTTGTCCTCACGGGTAAGGGGGGCCATGGCGCTACTCCGCATGACTGCATTGATCCCGTGGTCGCTGTCGTCGGCATGGTGCAGTCCATCCAGACCATTATATCCCGTAACGTTTATGCACTGGACGAGGCAATTATTTCGGTGACTCAAATTCACACCGGAACGGCTTCGAATATCATCCCCGAAACTGCGATGTTTCAAGCAACTATCCGTGCTTTCGCCCCCGAGGTTCGTGCCCTCCTGCGCCGTCGTTTCCACGAAATCGTTGAAGGCCATGCTATGGCCTATAATGTGAAAGCCGAAGTTGATTACGATTTGGGTTACCCTGCAACCATTAATCATGAAGCCGAAACCGGCTTTGCCGCTGCAGTAGCTGTCGAAATCGCAGGTCCCGAAGCCGTGGATGCTAATTCAAACCGTGAGATGGGGTCCGAAGACTTTTCTTACATGCTCGAAGCCTGCCCTGGTGCCTATCTCTTCCTTGGTACTGGTCCTGGCGCTGGCCTGCATCATCCCGCTTTTGATTTCAACGATGAAGCCGCCCCTATCGGTGCCAGTTTTTTCGCTCGCCTCGTCGAACGGGCCCAACCATTGATCTGACGGTCGACTTTCTGCACTCCTCATTCTCTTCTTTGAGGAGAGAAGCGATCTGGGTAACCTTTTCTTAATTGGGTAAACTGATCTTTATGAATTTTGTCCTTCCGACTTGACTCCCTCGCTAGGTCCCATTCATTTGTAAAGAACCGATCTGCCGCGTCTCGGACCCGAAACGACGCTGCTTTCCAGCGACGGATTTCTTGAGAATGGCCCTTGAAGACGCCAAATCACAGGTCGATTCTGCATTCACACGCCAAAGTCATCGTGGCTACTCTTTTGAAAACGCCTTCGGCGGGGCTACCAGCTTCTTACGTCGTAGTTATTCCAAAGATTTGACAGGTATTGATCTTGCCATCACCGGTGTGCCCTTTGATCAGGCGGTGACCCACCGCCCCGGTACTCGTTTTGGACCCCGTGCCATACGCGAGGCGTCCACCCTGCAACCTTATGACCCGCCACATGGTTGGCCCACCAATCCGTTGGAAGATATGAATATAATCGATTATGGCGACCTTGCCTTCGATTATGCTCACACTGCCAGTTTTCCGCAAAACCTTACTGATCATATCACCACGATCCTTGCGGCAGGCGTCGGAACCATTACTTTGGGTGGAGATCATTTTATCACTCTGCCGATCCTGCGTGCCTATGCTGCCAAGTTTGGTCCGCTCGCTGTAATCCACTTTGATGCTCATTCCGATCTTTGGCCCGATGACGATATGGCTCGCATCGACCATGGCACTTTTCTCTATAAGGCGGTGAAACTCGGTCTCGTATGTCCTACGCGTTCAGTCCAGATCGGCATCCGCACTGTGACCGAAGATTATCTCGGTTTTAATCTTATCACTGCGCGTGAGGTGCATGAACAGGGTGTGGCCCAAACTGTCGCCCGTGCCAAGGATATTGTCGGTACGACAAGCACTTATCTTACTTTCGATATTGACGTTCTCGATCCTGCCTTTGCTCCAGGTACGGGTACGCCGGTCTGGGGCGGACTGCATTCCTGGCAGGCGGCGGCTATGCTGCGTGACCTTGCGGGCATCAATCTTGTGGGCGGCGATGTGGTTGAGGTTTCGCCTCCCTATGACATGACAGGAGCAACCGCCATTGCGGGTGCTCATGTCGCTTATGAACTGATCTGTCTTTATCATTGGGCGCGGACGCAGCGTTAATCATGGTCCTCAGCACAGTCGCTATAATGGTTTCCATGTTTTTCGTCTTTCTTGTCCTTTTTCTCGTATAAGTCTTTACTGCCTGTGTGCGCGTCACCTCCTTGGATCTTGCTTGTTAAATTGACACTATTTCGACTCCCGTTTGTACTCGTTATTTCCGATCGAAAGATTCGCCACCTTTGCTTGTCTCTACGCTGATCCACCCGAAATCTTTTTAAGATGTTTTGGTGTTATCACACTCGTTATTCCCCGCTTTTTCACTTGAGTTTTATTCTTGCGAAAGCGGGTATTTGCCTTCACTGCGCTGAATCATAGGTCTTCGCTTTTGTAGAGAGGTTAGCCTTTTCAGGGATAGAGGCCCTTGACCACTTCTTGTTCTCGCGCCACACCCTGCCTATGGTTCCGCTAGACAAGCTCGCTCAGATCACTCAGCGCTTCGAGTTTCTCGAAGCCAATTTGAATGCGGGCGCATCTCCTGAAAAAATTGCAGAAATCTCACGTGAATATAGCAATCTGAAGCCGGTAGCTGATCAAGTTGCCGCTTATCGTCGCGTACTCGACAACCTGTCTGAAGCGCAAGCGATGCTTTCTGATCCCGAAATGAAGGCGCTAGCCGAGGATGAAATTCTCCGTCTAAAGGGTTTGATTCCAGAGTATGAAGATGCTCTTCGTCTCGCGCTTTTGCCCAAAGACGCCGCTGACGCACGTCCTGCCATCCTCGAAATCCGCCCCGGCACCGGCGGGGACGAAGCTGCACTCTTCGCCGCCGATCTTTTGCGCATGTATCAACGCTACGCCGAGCGCATGGGGTGGCGCTTTGATATTCTCGACCAGCAGTTATCGGACCTTGGCGGCATAAAGGAACTCACCGCTCATGTGCAAGGCGAAGGTGTCTTTGCCAGACTCAAATTCGAATCCGGCGTACATCGCGTCCAGCGTGTGCCCGAAACTGAAGCCCAAGGCCGTGTTCATACTTCTGCTGCGACCGTCGCCGTGCTGCCGGAAGCCGAAGAGATTGACATCGAAATTCCCGCCAGTGATATCCGTATAGACACCATGCGCGCCAGCGGGGCAGGGGGGCAGCACGTTAACACTACCGACTCGGCGGTTCGTATTTCCCATATTCCCACCGGTATCATCGTCACTTC
>JADZAO010000080.1 GCA_020852535.1 Paracoccaceae bacterium
GGTGACCCCAACCTGCCACCCGCCACCCGAGCGCTAACCGCGCTCGGCCCCGCCTATATCAAGTTTGGTCAGATTCTTTCTACCCGCCCCGATATCGTAGGCGAAGAACTGGCGCAGCAACTGAAATACCTGCAAGATCGCTTGCCACCATTTTCAACCGATATCGCAAAAGCAATGGTCGCTGCCGAACTAAAAATGCCGGGCGACCAAATCTTCAACGAATTCTCAGAACCTGTCGCCGCAGCATCCATCGCGCAAGTCCACCGCGCCCGCCTTGCCGAAACCGGAGAGGAGGTAGCAGTCAAAATCCTGCGCCCAAATATCGAACGTGCTTTCCGCACAGATATCGACGCCTTCTATCTAATTGCCCGCACCATCGAAATCATCGCCCCTGCCTCGCGTCGCCTGCGCCCGATGGATGTGGTTGCGCATTTCGAAGGGGTGGTAATGGGCGAGCTCGACCTGCGGCTAGAGTCCTCGGCTGCGGCTGAATTTGCTGCCAATACTGAAAAAGACGAAGGTTTCCGCGTTCCAAAGCCCATCTGGTTTCTGTCCAGCAAAACGGTGATGACGCTAGGCTGGGCTGAAGGCTTCAGCATGAATGATAATGCCGCAATCGATGCGGCAGGACTGGACCGCAAAATACTAGCTGCTCGCGTCTTGTCACTGTTTCTAAACCATGCGCTGCGCGACGGTTATTTTCACGCAGATATGCATCAAGGAAATCTCAAAGTCGGAGCCGATGGCACGATCATCGCTTATGATTTTGGCATAATGGGCCGAATCGATGAATATACTCGCCGCGTATATGCCGAAATCTTGATAGGCTTCATCCGCAAAGATTACCGCCGCGTGGCCGAAGTACATTTCGAAGCCGGATATGTTCCCGCCGATCGAGACATCGACGAATTCGCCCGCGCCCTGCGCGCCGTAGGTGAGCCGGTCTTCGGCATGGATGCCAGCCGCATTTCAATGGCGCGTCTGCTCACCTATCTCTTCGACGTGACCGAACGCTTCGGCATGCAGACACGAACCGAGCTAATCCTATTACAACGCACAATGGTAGTAGTCGAAGGCGTAGCCCGTTCACTCGATCCACATATCAACATATGGCAAGTAGCGCGGCCCATAGTAGAAAACTATGTTGCCAAAAACATCGGCCCCGCGGCCCTACTCCGCGATCTGACCCAAACGGCCCACATCCTGTCACGTTTCGGATCGAAACTCCCTCGTTTAGTCGAAGCCGCTTTAATAGCACAAGCCGAACCCGCCAAAACTCTCTTTAAGGTAAGGCACAGATCGCGCTGGTATTTGATCACCGCCGCTTTCGTGATCTTCGCAATTGGAATCGAACTAGGTCGCTTCCTTTAAATTGCGAGTTCTAGCTTCAGAGCCTGCGCATAATCCACATCGCCCCGCGCCACTTTCCACGCACAATAGGCAGCGATGCGCCAACGGTAAAGCGGTTGCATCGCACGCGCACGCGTTAATACATCGGAATCAGGATATGCCTCCCAAAAGGCTTCAACCCAATCAGAACTGACCGGCGTCCCACTATAAAGCCATGACATGGCAGGCGAGATGAAGGTGCAGATATCTTCGACCGGATCGCCCATCGCCGGACATTGCCAATCAATCAAAACTGGCCCTGCCGCACTTTGCAACACGTTGCCAACCACGGCATCGGCATGGATAGGCGCTGGCGCGACCGGCCCTAAACATGGATCGGCGGGCGCATCAGGCATAGGGAAAATCCGCTGTGCATCAACCAAAACCGCCGCACTTCCATTTGGTGCCGCACGAAAACTATCAGCAGCTAGACGAACTTTGTGCAGGCGATGCAGCACACGAGCCACAGGCGCAGGGTCGCTCGACCAAGCCGACCCCTCAATATAATCATAGATCAGCCAATCAGCACCTACCGCCCGCAAACGCGGAGCAATCCCCAAAGGAGAAAAAAGAGCAAGCGCACGCGCCTCTGCCTCTACATCGTTAGGAAACAACGGCGAAGACGCAGCGCTGTCGAATTGCTTAACGGTATAATCTCCAACCCGCCAAAGACGATTCGTCCTGCCACCTGAAAGCACGATCCAGTTCACCGTGGCAAGACGCGGATCAAGTTGCAACAAGGCAATCTGCAAAGACGCAAGCGGATCAGTCATCATATAATGCATAACCACTTTCGCCTTCCATACAAGACTCAAGAAGTCCGCAAGGCCATGTCCACAAAAGCCTTAAACTCGTTCAGAAAAATAAGTATCACCACTTCAACCCAGCGCATGGATAATTATAGCATAAATCCCGAAGGCTTTAGCAAAGCACCTCATCACCAACACGGCTTTCCAACGAAAAATATATCTACACTTGAGCAACAGATGGCTCGCCATATCTGTACCGAATCATTGATAAGACCTGCTGCCCGGCTACATATCTTCAAAGACGACAACCTTAGCGCTTTCGATAGGGTTCATAGAGTCCTGATTTGTCATCTAGACAATTGCTTCCTCAGAAGCGTATCAAAATTCACGCGTAGTGCGACCTACTCTGGTCGCACGGCATAACAACACTTAAGACTGTCATTCATTAAGAAAAAAATATTACTTCCACGTGGCACAATAATCCAAGCGAAAGAACACACAGACAGAACTATGTTCCATTGCGCGGATTTAGACTAGCTGTAATAATTAACCTGACCGTGACCCAGAGGTTAAATTGCCGCAAGCCCTGCTTTCCGACGTGCGCCACCTAATCGGGCTTGCATCTCTTGGCGCAGCGCTTGCGGCCGGTCCTGTGACTGCCCTTGAACGACTCGAATTTACTGTAGCGCAAGACGACAAGGAACTTACCGAAACACTACGAAACGCCTCCATTCTCGTCACGTCTGAACTTGAGAACCAAACAGATCCTCAAGACTTATTCGCAGCAGCACAAGCCGATTACGCACAACTTCTCGGTACACTCTATTCTGCAGGCCATTACTCCGCCACTATCCGCATTCTACTTGACGGGCGCGAGGCCGCAAACATCGCCGCTCTTGATGCACCTCGCCAGATAAATGTAATCGAGATCGTCATTGACCCCGGCCCATCGTTTCGCTTTTCTCACGCCAAGATCGCACCCTTAACCGCAGGTACAGAGCTTCCGCCCGAATTTGCGACAGGCAAAATCGCCAGCAGCGTGACCATACACGAGACAACGAAAGCTGGCGTCGACGGCTGGCGCGCCCTTGGCCACGCTAAAGCTGATGTCGCAGCCCAAAACATCACCGTTGACCATAAAAGCGCCGAACTTTCAGCACGTATTAACCTAGCGCCCGGCCCAAAACTCCGCTTCGGACCACTGGTCGTAAAGGGTCAGAAGAAGATGCGCATCGAACGCATCCGCGCCATCGCCGGATTACCCACGGGCGAAACCTTCGATCCTAAAGAACTCGAACTTGCTGCCAACCGCCTGCGCCGCACCGGTGTATTCGAATCTGTGACACTGAAAGAAGCTGACGGCATCACTCCACCTAATTTTCTGCCAATCACCGCGACAATCGTCGAGGAAAAGAAACGCCGCTACAGTCTCGGAAGCGAAATTTCCAGTTTAGACGGCATTGATATGACTGGCTACTGGATGCACCGCAACTTACTTGACGATGCAGAACGTCTCAAAGTCTATGGCGAAATGACAAATATCGGCGCACAATCGAGCGGAATCGACTATAAGCTTGGCGTAACACTAGATCGCCCAGCCACTTTTACGCCAGACACCACGCTAGGGATCATCTCCGAAGTCGGCCTTATTAATGATTCTGATTACACAGAAAACTTCGCAACAGCCGGTTTAACTGCAACACAAATCTTTTCACCAAAACTCACCGCTCATACCAGCCTAACATTCAAGTATTCCAACGGCAGGGACGGCGTATCAGACTTCCAGTTCCGCAATCTTTCGATTCCGGTCGGGGTAAAATGGGACCGTCGCGACGATCAAGTTAGCGCGACAAAAGGCTACTACATCAACCTAGAAGTAAAACCATTTCTCAGCTTCGACAACACCGACAGTGGCGTCCGTCTAACTTGGGATGCGCGAAACTATAAGGGATTCGAGAGCAACAACTTTGTCCTAGCCGGACGCATACAAGGCGGTGCAATCTACGGCTCTCGCCTACTTGCCACTCCGCGCGATGAACTATTCTATTCCGGCGGTGGCGGCACAGTCAGGGGTCAACCCTATCAGTCACTTGGCATCAATCTATTGGAGATTTTTGATCGCCCTTCACGTATCGGCGGCACGTTCTTCATCGGCTCACAAGTCGAAGCGCGTGTGCGCATCACCGAAAAAATGGGGGTCGTCGGCTTCTTCGACTATGGTCAAATCGCAATTAATAGCTTTTTCAACAATTTCGGGAAATCGCACTCCGGCGCAGGTCTAGGTTTACGCTACGACACGGGCATTGGCCCAATCCGGCTTGATGTCGCCAAACCGATCGGCGATAATAAGGACAAGAACGTGCAAATCTACGTCGGTCTTAGGCAGGCGTTCTGATGAGAAAATTCCTTCTCACCGCCGCTCTGGCTCTAATCTCTCTTTCAGCACCCGCCCAAGACAACGTGGCTGAAGCCGACAAAGGTTATCTTACAGCCATACTGGAAGAAAGTCTTTCGGACACATCACAAAAGGTCACGATCACCGGATTTGCCGGAGCCTTGTCATCGCAAGCCAAAATCGAGTCACTAACCATCGCCGATTCCCAAGGTATCTGGATCACTCTAAACAACGTCACCCTCAACTGGAGCCGTTCAGCCCTTCTGCATGGTATAGTCGACGTAACCGAATTGTCGGCCAATGAGATCATTCTAACACGCCCACCTATTATCGAAAACACAACTTCACCCGAAGCAAAGGGTTTCACCCTTCCCGAACTTCCCGTTTCCATCGAAATTGGCCGGATTGCCGCCGACCGCATCACCTTGGGAGAAACCGTACTTGGCGAGGCGCTAACAGCACGACTTGAAGCGTCAATGTCGCTCAGCGGCGGCGAAGGTCACGCGGCACTCATACTTGAACGTACCGACAGCGGTCCACAGGGAAAACTAACCCTCAATACGGCCTACTCCAACAAAACCAATCAGATAACGCTAGATCTTGTCGCAGCGGAAGCCTCTGGCGGCATTGCCGTGCGTAAACTAGGCCTTCTAGGCACGCCAGCAACCGAACTATCAGTCAAAGGGTCTGGCACACTCGAATCCTTCGCCGCCAATCTGTCGCTACGTAGTGACGGATCCGACCGCCTTTCAGGTCGCTTCACGATCAGCGCAACCGAGAACGGAGAGCGAGAGTTCAAAACCGATATAGCTGGAAATCTCGCACCTCTTTTTCTTCCACAATATAATACTTTCTTCGGTCCCGAAATCAGCCTGACCGCCAAAGGAAAAACCTTAAACAACGGCAGCCTAGACTTAGAAAAATTCGACCTAAACGCACAAGCTGTGCATCTTTCCGGCACAGTCCAACTTGACTCCAAAAACCTGCCGCTACGCATAAACATCCAAGGCCAACTTGGCCTTCCCGATGGCTCTCCTGTTCTTTTGCCACTGTCAGGCGAAAATGAAACCCGTGTACGTTCGGCAAATCTGTCAATCGGCTACAACGCTGCGATTGGCACCGAATGGCACGGACGCATCAACATCGAAGAGCTAAACAGCAAAAGGTTGCGTGTCGACCAACTAGTGCTGAACGGCACCGGCAACATAGAACGTCCCAATGGACAAAGTGCCCGCTTCGACGCAAATTTCCGCTTTGCAGGCCAAGGCATAACACCGAACGATCCAGCATTTGCCACAGCGCTTGGAACGAAGGTTTCGGGGAGTGCTAACCTACATATCGAAGAGAACGGCAATGGCCTGTTAGTCCGCCAACTTTCATTAAAAGGGTCGCACTATACTCTAAACGCCAGCGGCCTAGTTGCGGGCCTTTCCGAAGGTCTGCGCATCACGGGCGAGGGCGAAGCCAATCTACGAGACCTATCACGGCTTTCGGCTTTAACAGACCGCCCGCTTTCTGGTACCAGCGCCCTACGTGTCAAAGGAAACGGTAGCCCGCTTAACAACGATTTCGATATATTCGCAACTCTTGACGGGCAAAATATCTCAATTGGTCAAACACAAACCGACCACCTACTTTCCGGAACCTCACGCATCATGATGACCATAACCCGTGATGCCAAGGGAACCTTTTTAAAAACTCTTAGTGTCAAAACAAAAACACTAGATGCCCGCGCAACAGGACACTTAACTTCAGCAGGTATCGATCTCAATTCCAACATCACCTTTTCCAATCTCACTGCCCTTAACCCTACATGGGGCGGCAACATCACAAGCGAAATAAGCCTTCAAGGCGTTCCGGCCACTGGCCATATCACTGTCAAGGCAACAGGAAACAACCTGCGTTTCGGACAAGCCAAAGCCAACAGTCTACTGACTGGAACGTCTTATTTGGACCTCGACCTGAATCAAATTAATGGCAAGTTCATTATAAACACAGCGACAGTCACCACACCACAAATCGACGCCAACATCACAGGTACGGCAACAGCTGCCCAACGGAACCTTTCCATAAACGGTCGCCTTGCAAACCTCGGCCTATTTTTGCCCGAATTCCCTGGCGCCGTCATACTAAAAGGCAATGTCCTCGATAAAAATACAGACTATCAGGTCGATATGAGCGTACGCGGCCCCGGAAAGATCAATTCAACCATTACAGGCCGCGTAAATAGCGATTTCCAAAGTGCAAATCTTGGCATTAAAGGCACATTACAAGCAGGCATAATCTCGCCATTCTTATCGAACCAAGTAATTTCCGGTCCTGTCAGCTTCGACCTTACGCTGGATGGACCACTTGCCCTGTCTTCTCTCAACGGTCAAGCCTCACTAAAAAACGGACGTATCGCCAATATACACCGTGCCTTTGGCTTTGAAGAGGTCTACATCAACACCCGAATTACATCGGGCCACGCCAATATTGACGCTTCAACCAATCTTTCAACCGGTGGCCAAATCCAAACCAAAGGTCGCGTTTCGCTGACCGCACCATTCGAATCAAATCTGAACATTGCGCTGCGCAACGCCATTCTACGCGATCCCCGCCTGTACCAAACCACTGCAAGCGGCACACTTACCGTGACCGGCCCCATAGCGACGAATGGTCTTTTAGCCGGACGTATCTTGCTCAACACGACTAAAATCCGCATCCCCTCGACTGGTCTGAGCAACGCTAACCTAACAGACTTAAGTCACACCAAGGAACCCGCGGCAGTTCGTGTCACACGTGACCGCGCTGACATGCTCAGTGTCAACAAAGCCAAAGCCAAACAAAGCCGCCCTCTGCGCCTTGACTTACACATCAGCGCTCCATCCCAAGTCTTTATCCACGGTCGCGGCCTTGATGCCGAACTGGGAGGCGAACTTACACTTGGCGGCACCACTGACGACATTCAGCCTGCCGGAGCCTTCAACTTAATCCGCGGCAGACTAGACATCCTAGATCGTCGACTTGTCCTTTCAGAAGCCACCATGCTTCTCGAAGGCAATTTTGTACCAACACTCACCGCTGCCGCCTCAACCAAAAGCAATGGCATCACCAGCATCGTCCGCATCGAGGGTCCCGCCACCGGCCTTAATGTTACTTTTACATCAAACTCTGAACTGCCGGAAGAAGAGGTGCTGTCACGTTTACTGTTTGGTCGCGGACTAGAAAATCTTTCGCCCTTGCAAGCAGCCCAACTGGCCAATGCGGTGGCCACACTTGCCGGTCGCAACGGTGTAGGTATCATCGGTCGCCTACGCAAAAACTTTGGCCTCGACGATTTCGACGTACAGACCGATGCAGCAGGAGCGACCAGTCTGACGGTAGGAAAATACCTTACAAAAAATCTTTATAGCGAACTTGAGGTCGATCAAGAAGGACAAAGCCAGATCAACCTAAATCTCGACGTGTCAAAAAACCTTACCATGCGCGGTATTGCAGGCAGCGCCGGACAAACAGGAATCGGCCTATTCTGGGAACAAGATTATTAAGTCCTACGCTTGGAAAACAATTACATTTAACCCACACCGATCATGCCGCTATAAATAAAAAACTCCAAAACCGCTATCATCCCGAATAAAAACGACACGAGAAAGTCATCGAAAATCTTCATCCCTCGTTTTCCAGACGTATCCGCATCTCACGCAACACAGAGATCAGCACACGCACACGGTCGGCGCCCAAAGCTTGTACCAATTCGACAATCAGAGGGGCCACGGCTTGCACCGCCGCATACCGCGCCGCCCGTCCTGAAGGGCTAATTGCCACAAATTTGCGCCGCGCATCATCCCAGTCGGGGCGAATATGTACATGCCCCGCGCATTCTAACCGCGCCAGCGTGTTCGTCATCGCACCCCGCGTCACATGAAAAGCCCGCGCCAACTGAGCCGGAGATCGTTCATCCCCAACCCGCGCTAGGTGGTTCAGCACACCAAAATGCGAGAGTTCCATCCCATTGGGCAGTACCTTGGATATACGATTACGAGCAAGCTGATCCACCATAAACAACTCACCAAACAAGGCAACCGCTATATCTTCGTTACGCTCGCTCATGGTCCGTCGAACTCTATGTCATGGACCAAAGAAGGCACCCTGTCCCGCGCCTGCATCACCTCGGCCAAATCAATATCAACAAAAACAACCCCTGCTTTCGTACCAGCATCGGCCAAAACTTCGCCCCAAGGCGCAATTGCCAACGAATGGCCATAAGTTCGCCGCCCCTTACCTTCTTTTTCAGGATGGAACCCCGTCTGAGCAGGCGCAAGCACATAACACCCAGTTTCTATCGCCCGCGCCCGAAGCAGAACCTCCCAATGCGCGGAACCAGTAATATGATTAAAGGCGGCAGGCACTGCAATAATCTCGGCCCCTGCCTGCGCGAGCATCCGATATAGATGCGGAAAGCGAAGATCATAACAAACGGTCATACCCACACGACCAAAAGGCGTATCAGCAATCACCGCCCGTCTCCCAGGGCGGTAACTTAAGGATTCACGATAAACCTCAGTCTCTGATACATTCACATCGAACATGTGAATCTTGTCATACCGTACAACAATTCCGCCATCTGGTCCGATCATGAAAGACCGATTGGCAAAACGCCCGTCAGCATCATCGGTCAAAACGCCAAGCGATCCAATCAACAACCAAATGCCCGCCCGTGCGGCTTCGTCCCGTAACGCAGCTAATGTGGCATCTTCGGCCTCAGACCTAAAAAACGACTGCTGTCGCACACGATTAGACGACAGAGAATTCGTGCATTCCGGCGTCAACACGAAGCGCGCACCACCCGCTATGGCAGAACGCACCCGCTTCACCGTTTCGGGCAAATTTTCCACCGGATCATCACCGATCGTCAATTGCACCAAGCCTGCACGCATCATTCAGCCAACATAAGGTCAAGCTTCCCATCCGCATCCAGAGCATGCAGATCATCACACCCGCCAACATGAACACCGCCAATAAAAATCTGCGGCACGGTCCGCCGTCCACCTGCCCGTTCCATCATCTCCGCCCGTAACGCCGGATCAGCACTGACATGAATTTCCTTATAATCCACGCCCTTTTTCGCCAACAAGCGCTTGGCCGCATGGCAAAAACTACACAGCGGGGTAGTGTATATTTCCACGATCTTCATCGATAAAATCCTTTACAACTGGCACGAACTATAGGGATTTAGACACCCTTAGCAACGCAAGCGATCAGCAACATCCGCGTCACCCACTTTGATTAGGTTAGCAAACTATAACTCACGGTTGTGCCCATCTTACACGCCTTTGGCACACATGCGCTACGACAGCCCAGAACACCACTCAAACCAGCTAGTTTAACCAAATTCACCGCAACCATTCTCTGCGAGAGAATCAACTAAAAAACGTAAAAAACCAACCAACCGTTGCTAACCGTACCAAATCAGTCTGTTCGCCATATTTCAAATCAAGAACAAACTTGCGCCCCATCTACTTATACATGAACACTGTCCACAACCGATCCCACGAACGACCAATCACTAAACAACTGTCGAAATGCACCACTTTATCATCTCTAAGCAACACTAGCCCGCACATCTCTCTTATGGTCCCGCCCATGCAAAACCAGCAGATCCTAACCGACCAGCGCGCCCGTGTTGGCCACCGCGCCCGCGCAACAGCCTTCTTCTTGCACGAAGAACTGGCAACAGAAGTTCAGGAAAGACTAGTCGAGATTAACAAAACATTTACATCGCCCGCCATAGTATCAGCTTTTCCACAAATCTGGTCCAATTATCCGCAAGTCATACCCGAAAACGACACACTCGCCCTCAAACCAGCAGCGCATGATCTCCTGATCCACGCGCTCTCTCTGCATTGGGCAAACGATCCAGTCGGCCAACTCATCCAATGCCGCCGTGCACTGCAACCTGATGGCCTTTTTCTCGGTTTCCTCTTCGGTGGACAGACACTGCACGAACTTCGTGCCTGCCTCGCCCAAGCAGAATTAGAAACCACCGGCGGCCTTTCCCCCCGCATCCTGCCAATGGCCGAAATCAAAAACCTCGGCAGCCTCTTACAACGCGCAGAGTTCTCTCTCCCAGTAGCCGACAGCTTTACTAAAACCGTCATTTACCGCGACATGTTTGCCTTAATGCACGACCTACGCGCTATGGGCGAGGCCAACGCCCTTGCCGGCCGCCTGCGCCACCCAACCCGCCGCACCGTAATCACCCGCGCCGCTGAACTTTACCAACAACACCACGCGCTAGAAGATGGCCGCATCAAGGCAACCTTCGAAATCATCGGACTTACCGGGTGGGCTCCACAGAAAAACCAGCACACTGAATACATCTAGGCCCCCCTTAGACAACCAGCCATCCAAGATTGACCCCGCCCGATAGGCCTATATGTAATGCAGGTTAATAAACTAATTCCAAAGGCCCCCACATGTTTGATGCCAAGACCCGGATCGAAACACCAGCTAACTTTGTCTTCCCCGGAACCGGCCGCCTTACTCATGCGCCAGCCACCCACCCTTCAATGCCTCAAGCTAAAATTGGCGTCCTCCTAGCCAACCTCGGAACACCAGACAATTACGATTACTGGTCGATGCGACGCTACCTTAACGAATTCCTATCAGACAAGCGCGTGGTGGATTACTCAACTTGGATCTGGCAACCATTATTGCAATTCATAATCTTATCCAAACGCCCATTTTCTTCGGGTGCAAATTACAAGCTGATTTGGAACCACGAAAAAAATGAAAGCCCACTGCTAACAATCACCAAAGACCAAACCCGCAAAATAGCCGAAACGATCAAGCTAACTCACGGCAATAGCGTAATAGTCGATTTTTGCATGCGCTACGGCAATCCATCGACCGAATCAAAAGTTCGCGCAATGATTAAGGCAGGCTGTGAAAAAATTCTCTTCTTTCCATTGTATCCCCATTACGCCGGAGCCACCTCGGGCACCGCGAATGACCAGTTTTTCCGCGTCTTAATGAAAGAAAAGCGCCAGCCCGCCATTCGCACCGTGGCAGAATATTTTGACCACCCGCTTTATATCGAAGCGCTCGCACAATCGGTCGAAACCACTTACGCAACACTGCCCCAAAAACCCGATATACTTGTCGCATCTTATCATGGTATGCCACAGCGTTATCTAATGGAAGGCGACCCTTACCATTGCCAATGTCAAAAAACTTCACGCCTTCTGCGCGAACGACTAGGCTGGAAAAAAAACACAATCGACACAACCTTCCAATCGGTCTTCGGCCCTGAAAAATGGCTGAAACCATATACGGTAGAACATGTAGCCGAATTGGCAGAACAGGGTAAGAAACGCATCGCCATAATCGCACCTGCGTTTTCATCCGATTGCATTGAAACACTAGAAGAAATTAATGGCGAAATTCGGGAAGCTTTCGAACATGCAGGCGGCAAATCCTTTACCTATATTCCCTGCCTGAATGACAACGATTCCCATATTACCGCACTCAGCACCATAATCACTGAAAACCTTGCAGGCTGGCTACGGTAAATTAACAAATCTTATGTAAAACAAGAAATTAAATCCCATGCTGCCCGCATATGTAGACTTTTTCATATCTACCATTCAACCATCATGACAAAAAAGAACGGCAAACAGGAATAACTCACCAAGCGTTTTAAAGATCGATCCACTGATCAGTTCCAACCAACAAGCGCGACAGCCACAGAACAACAAAACCCCTAGCAGAGGACTAAGTTAAAGCTTCCGGAACACTCGATTTCATAACAGGTTCAGCCATGCTACCGAGGAAAACCAATGAGGCAAAGGTAATGGCATAGAGTCAAGATTACCTTTCGTATTTTCTCTGAAAACAAATTGAACAGAAAATGACGAATTAGAGCAAACACTTCATCTGCTGCTGTTCAACTATTTATCATCAAATCAGCAACACTTGAGTACCGACTTTTGCCAGCGAGTATAATTCAAGAATATGCTCGTTATAAAGTCCCACGCAGCCATTACTCGAACGCCGCCCGATCTTACGCGTGTCATGAGTGCCATGAATGCGATAGGCAGGCCAAGAGAGATAAAGTGCACGCACGCCAAGCGGATTATCGGATGCGCCGCCCTCAACGACATCCGGCCACTCTGGATGGCGTTCTTTCATTGATGCGGTCGGACGCCATGTCGGGTTTTCAACCTTCTGGATCACCTCGGTCTTTCCCTTGCGAGTCAAGTCATCAGACAGCGGCACCGAAGTCGGATAAAGTTTATAGATCGACAGATCTTCTGACCAATAGTGCAACGCCCGCGAAGTTATGTCGCACAAGATCACACCATTTCGAGTATTATCAAAATAAGGCTGCCAGTCCAACATGCGGAAGCTCGACGCGTTGTGCCGCACCGAAGCCGAAGCACTCGATTCCATTTCCGTCGTATTTTCCATCGACATTGCAGGAAGCGCTGCGGCGCCAATCGTAACGGCAGCTCCGCCCACGAACAGGCGACGGTTCAGAATCTTACTGTCATCGCTCATCTGCTTTGCCTCATCGTTTTTAAATATTTTATCATTCTTTACTAATTTTTTTCTCTGTGAGCAAATCAAAGACTTGTCAAAAAATTGACCCCTTTTGATCCAACAGATGTAAAACCACATAATACAGAGTTTGGTTTGAACTGCCTCGACCCTTTCTCTATAATCAACTCCAAAAAGCAAAACCAAACCTAGGGAGGCAAGATGGACAGACGGACAGTTTTGATTTCATGCATGTTACTTCTGCTGTCGGCTTGCAGTACGGTCGAGATACAGCCTCCGCTCGGACCCGATGGCAAACCCCTACCAAAGGTCTATGCGGTCGATAAACAGGAAGAAGGTGTCGTGGCCTATCGACTACTAGACTCAATCAACACCCTTCGCTCATCGCGCGGGGCGGCACCTTTGGTCTTTAATGCAGCATTAAACGCCGCCGCAGCGACGCATTCGCGCGACATGTCAGTCCAGAACCGCCCATGGCATTTCGGCTCTGATGGTTCGTCATTACTCGATCGCGTCGGTCGTGTAGGCTACACAGGCAAGCCTTTAGGCGAATTAATCTCAGAAACCTACGAAACTGAACTTGAAACTCTCGCCACATGGATAGGCACACCTGACATGCGCACAGTGATCCTTGATCCGAATGCGACCGAACTCGGCTTTGCATGGTTTCAAGAGCCAAACGGCAAGATTTGGTGGACACTAGTCACCGGCGGCCCGCGCAACTTTTAAAATCAAAAGGCTACCGAAAAGTCAAAAAGTGCCAGAAATTTCCCTTGTTCATGGTAATATACGAACAGAAGTCCCCGGATTAACCATCGAATATATCTCTTCCATTTCCTCGTCCGTCACGGCGATACAACCCTCCGTCCAGTCCCATTTTTTTACCGGACGCAGCGGCCCACCGTGGATAAAAATATCGCCACCCGGCGGCTTTCTTTTCTGACGAGCAAAAGCGATCTGTGCTGAGTTAGGATAAGAAACGCCCAGCGACAGATGATACCGCGACCTAGGGTTCTTGTGGCTGATGTAATAGACACCTTCTGGTGTTTTACCATCACCTTCAAACTGCTTAGGCCCAACAGGGTTTTTACCAAGCGATACCTTATATTCCTTAAGCAACTCATTACCGTGCAGCAGATACATTTTCCGTTGTGACTTGTGGACTTGAATAGATGTGACTTTCGGCCCGTTATAGATTTTAAACTTACCTTCACATGCCGCAAGTCCCAGCGCTATAATCAAAACCGAAAACACTCTACCTAACCACATATGCCTGTCCGCCGGGTTTGTTATGTTTTTAATTTCTCATAGCGAAAAACACGCCGCCTGTCTAAAGCAAGCATTCATATAACTTTCTTACAACTTTTTCCTGCATAATAAACTAGAAACCAATTCAACATATAACGAACAATAGAACGAGTAGACGACCGAAACACAGTCGATCTACTATCGGACTACAACGAGAACCTTAGTATTGCAGGCAAAAGTTTCAGGACTGCACAACACGGCGACAAGCCTACAAACCAAAAATCGTCAGCCCAGCAATTCATCACGACGGGCTCGCAAATCACTAGCAAGCCAACGTCTTTCGATCTCTTTCAAGCGCTTACCCAATGCAAGCCCCTGCACATTGGAAATCAGATCACCTGCCGTAACCGGCATTTTCGCGTTCGCCCCCCGCTCAACCTCGGTTTGCCAACCCTCAGGCAAAGCGTGCTCCAGCAAAACCGCACGCACCAAAACAGCATCCGCACCCAAAGCCGCACCCAACCGGTAGCCAAGCGCTGCAGGCGAATCAGTCGATTCTACCACTTCGCGCAACATAGCGAGATCACGCGCTTCGGCCCGTGACAGACGCAAATCGTTACTACTTCCACCCAAGACTGCCAACCGAACCCGCCAGTGCGATGCACAACCCTCTTCCAAATGCACCAACATGGACAAGGCTCGATCATCTGCTCCAGGCAATATCTTACCCAGAACTCCCACCCTCGCCATTGCAGCCACTGCGGGGGCAAGATCGGTTGCACCAAGCAATTTCTTCAACTCAGACCCAACGCGTTCGCGTGACAACCCTGCCAACCCGTCAATCGCATCTGCGCAGGCAGCCAGCCCTTCAACATCAATCCCTTGGGCCTTATCGCCATACCAAGCATAAAAACGGAAAAACCGCAGAACACGCAAATAATCTTCGGCGATCCGCTGCGCTGCATCGCCCACGAACCGCACTCGCCGCGCCCACAAATCGAGCAGTCCACCAAGCGGATCAATCACTTGGCCCGCAGCGGTGGCATAAAGCGCATTCATGGTGAAATCGCGTCGTGCAGCGTCTTCCACCACATCGGTAGAAAATGCGACAACCGCCCGTCGCCCATCGGTTTCGACATCACGACGGAACGTAGTCACCTCATATGGCTTTCCGCCAAAAATTACCGTGACCGTACCGTGTTTAATACCGGTCGGTACCACTTCCAGCCCTGCCTTTTCGAAGAGGTCCATGATTTTTTTGGGCGGGGCATCGGTCGCAAGATCGTAATCGCTTACCGGCTCACCCAGCAAAGCATTCCGCACACATCCACCAACGAACAGCGCCTGATACCCTGCAGAAGTCAAAATAGCACAAACTACCTGCGCTTCAGAGTCTTCAAACCAAGGCATCATCCCTGCACCCGAGCCGCCAAGCCATATAATATTTGTGCAGTAGCCCCCCAAATATAATATGGACCCCACGGTACCGCGTAATAGCGCCGCCATCCTCCCCGCCAACGGTGACCTTCGATGCGATATTGCTCAAGAACAAGCAAATGCGACAGCGGCACATCAAAGACCTCATCCACCTCACCCACTTCCAACACCGGCGTAAAATCCCCACGCAAAAACACCAAAACAGGCGTAACCGAAAACCCCGTCACAGTCTCGTGCGCAGGCAACTCTCCCAAAACTTCAATCTGTCCGGTCGGCAAGCCGATTTCTTCCTGAGCCTCACGCAGCGCCGCTTCCACCGCACCGTTGTCACTCGCATCCACCTTGCCACCCGGAAACGCTATCTGCCCAGGATGATGCTGCAAATGTGATGACCGTTTGGTCAGCACCAACCGCGCACCCTCGGGACGCAACCAGACAACAACCAATACCGCAGCGGGGCGCAAAATGCGCCCCTCCGGCAAGACAATCGTAGGATTCAAATCAAAATCAGAAGAAGGCCGCGCAAAGCGAGTCAGTGCTAGGCGCAAGCGTTCTTCATCGGTCATCATTCAGCTTTTTACCGCCTCGAAACCGACCGTCAACGGATCTAATTCGTAATGCGCACCGCAAAATTTGCAATCGGCAGTTACAATTCCTTCCTTGGTCGTCATATGACGAATGTCTTTAGCCGAATAAATCGACAAAGAATTACGTACCTTATCTTCCGAACAAGTGCAGCCGAACCGAACCGGCTGAGCATCATAAATCCGCGGATCTTCTTCATGGAACAAGCGTAGTAACAATTCGGTCGGCTGCACACTCGGACCAATTAACTCCAGCTCTTCGACAGTATCCAACAACGCATTCACTCGCGTCCAGTTCTCGACCTCTTCACCAACCAGAATATCAGTATGATTCAACATCCTGTTTTCGCCCAACACACCCTCTCCGGCAATAAAAGACGAAGCTTTAGGCATGTACTGCAGCATCACGCCACCCGCTCGCCAATGCGACACTCCACCCGCCAACTGACTTTTTCCAAAGGTTACGGCAAAACGTGTAGGCAATTGTTCAGACTGCGCAAAATAAGTCTCAGCACAAGACGTCAAAGAGCCACCCAAAATAGGCGTAATTCCCGAATAGGGCAAATTTCCTTCACCCTGATCAATCAAAACCGCCAAATAACCCTCACCAATCTGACTGAAGGGTTCAGCATCAAGATCAAGTCGTTCAGTATCATAACTGGCATAAGCGCGAATACATGCGGGGCGCCCGTCTTCGGACGGACCATAATAATCAGTCGCAATCAACCGTGCCGCTCCCTTGCCCCGCACCTGAAGCGACAACTTCCAGCGCAGCTTGATCGTCTGCCCGATCA
>JADZAO010000081.1 GCA_020852535.1 Paracoccaceae bacterium
ACCCGAAGCAAGAGCATGTTCTACTTCGTCCACGTCTGAAAAGACCATGCCTTCACCGACCATACCTTTGCGGTTCATGGTAGTGTAATAAAGGCCAAGCACCATATCCTGCGACGGAACAATGATAGGCGCACCGTTAGCTGGCGACAGAACGTTATTTGTCGACATCATCAATACGCGCGCTTCAAGCTGAGCTTCCAGCGAAAGCGGAACATGGACTGCCATCTGGTCCCCGTCGAAGTCGGCGTTAAAGGCCGAACATACAAGCGGGTGAAGTTGGATTGCTTTACCTTCAATCAAGATCGGCTCGAAAGCCTGAATCCCTAGACGGTGCAGCGTGGGCGCACGGTTTAGCAAAACCGGATGCTCGCGAATAACCTCGTCAAGAATATCCCAAACCTCGGGGCGTTCCTTTTCAACCAGTTTTTTGGCCTGCTTGACGGTCGAGGAAAGCCCTTTAGCTTCCAAACGCGAGTAGATAAACGGCTTGAAAAGTTCTAGCGCCATTTTCTTAGGCAAGCCACACTGATGTAGCTTTAGCTCTGGGCCTGTCACGATAACCGAACGACCAGAGAAGTCCACGCGCTTGCCTAGAAGATTCTGGCGGAAACGGCCCTGCTTGCCCTTAAGCATGTCGGACAGCGATTTCAGCGGGCGCTTATTGGTTCCCGTGATAACGCGTCCACGACGACCATTATCAAACAGCGCATCGACGGCTTCCTGCAACATCCGCTTTTCGTTACGCACGATGATATCAGGCGCACGAAGTTCAATCAGACGCTTGAGACGGTTGTTACGGTTAATGACACGACGATAAAGGTCGTTCAGGTCAGAGGTGGCAAAACGACCACCGTCCAGCGGAACGAGCGGGCGCAATTCCGGCGGAATCACCGGAAGCACGGTTAACACCATCCATTCAGGACGATTACCCGAATCGAGGAATGACTCGACGATCTTCAAACGCTTAATGATCTTCTTAGGCTTCAGCTCGCCGGTCGCTTCCTTCAGGTCTTCGCGTAGCTGAGCGGCAGTCGATTCAAGATCAATAGCTGCTAGCATCTCGCGGATCGCTTCGGCGCCAATGTTGGCGGTAAAGGCGTCAACACCATACTGGTCTTGCGCGTCAAGGAACTCTTCCTCGGTCATCAACTGGCCATAGGTCAGATCGGTCAGACCCGGTTCAATGACGACGTAATTTTCGAAATATAAAATACGTTCGAGATCACGCAGCGTCATGTCGAGCATGAGGCCGATCCGGCTGGGAAGCGAGTTCAAAAACCAGATATGAGCGACGGGTGCTGCCAGTTCGACATGACCCATCCGCTCACGGCGCACTTTTTGCAAAGTGACTTCCACACCGCATTTTTCGCAGACAACGCCGCGATACTTCATGCGTTTATATTTACCACAAAGGCATTCGTAATCCTTGATCGGACCAAAGATACGGGCACAAAACAGACCGTCACGTTCAGGTTTAAACGTACGATAGTTAATAGTTTCCGGTTTCTTGATCTCGCCAAAGGACCACGACAGGATCCGCTCGGGCGAAGCCAGAGAGATCTTGATCTCATCGAAGGTCTTGATCGGAGCAACCGGGTTGAACGGGTTAGTCGAGAGTTCCTGGTTCATTTCATAACCTTATGAATGGGGGCGGCGGGGGATTTTCGGCGGGTCGGGTGCGCGCTGCCGCGCACCCTTTCGATGGCTTTACAGCACACCTTCCACGTCATTCATCCTCCGCATCCAGGAGTTCCATATTAAGGCCAAGGCCTCGCACTTCCTTAACAAGAACGTTAAACGATTCCGGCACGCCAGCTTCAAAATTATTCTCGCCTTTGACAATACTTTCGTAAACTTTAGTCCGACCTGCCACATCATCCGATTTCACCGTCAACATTTCCTGCAAGGTGTAAGCGGCGCCGTAGGCTTC
The DNA here is from genome assembly GCA_020852535.1 of Paracoccaceae bacterium. Taxonomy (GTDB): domain Bacteria; phylum Pseudomonadota; class Alphaproteobacteria; order Rhodobacterales; family Rhodobacteraceae; genus Paragemmobacter. The sequence continues at coordinate 1,931 of JADZAO010000081.1, forward strand.
CAAAGCCCAGACCTCCATTTCGCCGAGACGCTGTCCACCGAACTGCGCCTTACCGCCCAGCGGCTGCTGGGTCACAAGGCTATAGGGACCAGTAGAACGAGCGTGCAGCTTGTCATCTACAAGGTGATGCAGCTTGAGCATGTACTTCACGCCCACGGTAATCTTGCGCGCAAACTTCTCGCCAGTACGGCCGTCGTACACTTCGGATTGACCCGAGATGTCGAAGCCCGCGCGCATCAGCGCATCATTCACATCACTTTCCTTGGCACCATCAAAGACCGGCGAAGCGATCGGAACGCCACAGGTAACATTACCGGCCATTTCGAGGAACTGATCTTCGGTCGCATCGCCAAAGGCATCTTCATAGGTCTCGTCACCATAAGCCAGACGCATCGCTTCACGCACCGGAGTCATATCGCCAGAACGGCGGTATTCCTTCAGAGCCTCATCAATCCGAAGGCCCAAACCACGCGCAGCCCAGCCCATATGGGTTTCAAGGATCTGACCGACGTTCATACGCGACGGCACACCGAGCGGGTTCAAAACAAGATCGACAGCGGTGCCATCAGCAAGGAAGGGCATGTCTTCAACAGGCACAACCTTGGATATGACCCCCTTGTTACCATGACGACCGGCCATCTTGTCGCCGGGTTGCAGCTTACGCTTCACCGCAACGAATACCTTGACCATCTTCATCACGCCCGGAGATAGATCATCGCCGCGACGGACCTTCTCGACCTTGTCTTCGAAACGCAGTTCAAGAGCACGTTTTTGCGCTTCAAACTGGTCGTGCAAAGCTTCGACATCCTTAGCTTCGGCTTCTTCACCGAGCGCCAACTGCCACCACTGGCCACGCGACAGCGTGCCAAGCAGTTCTTCATCGATGATCGAACCGGCGCGGACGCCTTTTGGCCCCTTAACGGCGGTCTTTCCCATGATCAGCGTCTTGAGACGGGCATAAATGTTCCGTTCAAGGATCACCAGCTCGTCGTCGCGGTCACGTGCCAAACGTTCAACTTCTTCACGCTCAATCTGTAGGGCGCGTTCGTCTTTATCGATACCGTGACGGTTAAATACCCGCACTTCAACAATGGTACCGGAAGCCCCCGGCGGCAGACGCAATGATGTATCGCGAACATCCGAAGCTTTTTCACCAAAAATGGCACGCAGAAGTTTCTCTTCCGGCGTCATCGGACTTTCACCCTTTGGGGTGATTTTGCCAACCAGAATGTCGCCCGGCTGTACTTCGGCACCGATATAGACAATGCCGGCTTCATCCAAATTGCGCAGAGCTTCTTCGCCTACGTTCGGTATGTCACGCGTAATTTCTTCCGGCCCCAGTTTCGTATCACGGGCGGCAACTTCGTATTCCTCGATGTGAATCGAGGTAAAGACGTCGTCGCGCAAGATACGTTCGGAAATCAGGATCGAATCTTCATAATTATAGCCATTCCAAGGCATGAAGGCGACGACCACGTTCCGACCAAGGGCGAGTTCGCCCAAGTCGGTGCAGGGACCGTCAGCCACCACTTCGCCACGTTTCACGACGTCGCCCACCTTCACCAACGGACGCTGGTTGATGCAAGACGACTGGTTCGACCGCTTAAACTTGCGCAAACGGTAAATGTCGACGCCTGGTTCGCCAGGCTCAAGCATCTCGGTTGCACGTACGACGATACGGGTAGCGTCAACCTGGTCGATCACGCCGGCGCGGCGGGCCATGATGGCCGCGCCAGAGTCACGTGCGACCACGGCTTCAATGCCGGTCCCAACGAAAGGTGCATCAGATTGCAGTAGCGGAACAGCCTGACGTTGCATGTTCGAACCCATGAGAGCACGGTTAGCATCGTCATTTTCAAGGAATGGGATCAACGAAGCAGCAACTGAAACCAGCTGCTTTGGCGAAACGTCGATCAGATCGATCGCGTCCGGCGGGTTCAGCATGAACTCGCCAGATTTTCGGCTAGAGATCAGGTCGTCGCTAAAACGTCCATCCGCATCTTGCGTCGCATTGGCTTGAGCTACGGTGTGACGCATTTCCTCGGTCGCAGACATGTATATGACCTCGTCGGTCACTTTATTGTCGATCACCTTGCGATAAGGTGTTTCAATAAAACAGTATTTGTTCACACGGGCGAATGTAGCCAGCGAGT